>NZ_JBSGXB010000115.1:0-21462 GCF_053609185.1 Streptomyces sp. NPDC054956
GGCACGCCGTGGTTGGACACGGTCACCCCGCGGGCGGTGAGCAGCCGAGTGCGGTCCGCCGAGGGTGCGGGCCGGACCGGCGGCGGAGCGGCCCCGGCCAGCCGGGCGCGCAGCGGCGCGGCCGCGCGGCGGGCGTCGCGGACCGAGAGGGGGAGCGGGGACCATCCGGCGGTCCGGCCCAGCTCGACGATGGGCGGGGCGATGGACGACGTACGGAAGACCTCGTGGGGCGGACCGGCCACGACGCGGCCGTCGCCCGGGAGGTGGAGGACGCGGTCGGCGTACTGGACCACGCGCTCCAGTCGGTGTTCGGCGAGCAGGACGGTGACGCCGAGGTCGTGGACGAGCCGGGTGACGGCGGCGAGGACCTCCTCCGCGGCCGTCGGGTCCAGGGCGGAGGTGGGCTCGTCGAGGACGAGGACCCGGGGGTGCGCGGTCAGGACGGAGCCGATCGCCACGCGCTGCTGCTGCCCGCCGGACAGCTCGTGCAGGGCGCGGTGGCGCAGGTCGGCCAGGCCGAGCAGATCGAGGGTCTCCTCGACGCGTTTGCGCATGGTGGCCGGAGGGACGGCCAACTGCTCCATCGCGTAGGCCAGTTCCTCCTCGACGGTATCGGTGACGAAACCGTCGAGCGGGTCCTGCCCCACCACGCCCACCACGTCGGCGAGTTCGCGCGGCGGATGCGTGGAGGTGTCGCGGCCGTCGACGAGGACGCGGCCGTGCAGGGTGCCCCCGGTGAAATGCGGTACGAGACCGTTGACGGCGCCGAGCAGGGTGGACTTGCCGACGCCGGTGTGGCCGACGACGAGGCAGAGCTCGCCTTCCTCCACCGTCAGGTCCACCTCCCGCAGAACCGGCTCGGCCGCGTCCTCGTACTGGACGGTGACCTGGTCGAAGGTGATCACATGGGTTCCTCGGTGCGCTGGGTGGGGATCCGGACCGTGGGCGGGAGACGGACGACGGCGGGCGGATCCGCGGGCGGACCCGCCGGCTGGGCCGGTATCGAAGCCCGTGCCGCGGGTGGCTCCGGGGGCCGTGCGGCGGCCGTTGTCGCGGCCGGTTTCGGCGCCGCGGGCGGCGCCGGGGGTGCTGCCGGTGCCGGGGTTCCGGGCCGGGCCGGCGGCGGTGCCAGGAAGCCCGCGGCCCCCGCGAGCAGGATG
The DNA here is from genome assembly GCF_053609185.1 of Streptomyces sp. NPDC054956. Classification (NCBI taxonomy): domain Bacteria; kingdom Bacillati; phylum Actinomycetota; class Actinomycetes; order Kitasatosporales; family Streptomycetaceae; genus Streptomyces; species Streptomyces sp. NPDC054956. The sequence goes on from NZ_JBSGXB010000115.1 coordinate 1,161, forward strand.
GCCACCGCCGGTACGAGCGGCAGCGCCGGCCAACCGAGCGGGTAGATCGAGGGGTTGAGGTCGGCGGCGTCGAACCCGGTGTTGCCGAACAGCAGCGCGGCGGAGAGCACCCCGCAGCCGGAGACGGCCCATTCGGCCGGGCGCCAGGGGTCGGGACGGTAGGTGGTCCGGGTGATCCGGCGGCCGCCGAGCCGGAGCCCCGCGAAGCACAGGAGGGCGCCGGCGCCCAGCGCGGGGAACCCGAGGAGGGCCGGCGCGGTCGCGTCGAGGAGTCCGTACGCGCCCGCGCACAGCCCGCACATGCCCAGCAGCATGAGGGCGCCGGTCGCACGGCGGGAGCGGCGGGTGGCGGTGCCCGCCCGGCCGTACCCCCGGGAATCCATGGCGGCGGCCAGCCGCAGGGAACGCTCCAGGGCGTCCTCGAGCACGGGGACGATGACGCCGCGCAGGGCGCGCAACCCCCTGGCGCGCCCGGCCCGCAGCCGCCTCGCCCGGTGCACGCGCTGCACGCTCTGGACGAGTTGGGGCGCGACGCTGATGGAAACGGTGACGGCCACGCCCAGTTCGTACAGCGCGCCGGGCAGGACGCGCAGCGCCCGCTTGGGGTTGGCGAGGGTGTTGGCCGCGCCGATGCAGCACAGCATGCAGGCGAGGCGCAGCCCGTCGGTGGCGGCGGAGAGCAGCGCCTCCAGGGAGACGGGGCCGCCGAGCCGGATGCCCGCGTACCAGTCGGGGGTGGAGACCCGGGGGAGGGAGAAGAGGAAGTGGTCCCGGGGGGTGATGCCGGTCGCGAAGACGGCGCGGAAGACCACCCGGACCGCCACGACGGTGAGCGCCAGGTAGAGGTAGTACGTGAAGCCCCGGGCCCAAGGAGCCTCGGTACGGCGCACGGTGACGACGTAGCCGAGGACGGCGAGGACCAGGAACAGCAGCAGCGGATTGTTGGTCCGGCTGACGGCGGTGGCCAGGGACAGGGCCCAGATCCACCAGGCGACCGGATGCAGGGTGCGGGGCAGCCGGCGGCCCCCGGTGTCCGGCGCGGGGCGGGGCACGGGCGCGGGCGGCCCGGCCATGGAGGCGGTGGTGCGTGACACGGGGTTACTCCGTACTACGGCGGCGCTTGGCGGCGTACGCGGCCGCAGCGCCGATCAGCAGCACCAGCGCACCGGTGCCGACGGCGGGCAGGAACGATCCGGCGTCGTGCTCGGCGTCGGCGGCGGGCGCCGCGTCCACGACCCGGGGTCCGGGGGCAGGCGCGGCCCCTGCGGCGGAACCGGCCGCCGGGGCGGGCGCGGGCGGGGCGCTCCCGGAAGCGGACGCGGAGGGCGGGGGGCTCTGCGGCTCCGAGGGGGCCGGGGGCGCGGACGGACCGGCCTGCCCGGGGTCCCGCGGCGCGGGTCCGGTGTCGACGCCCGGCGGCGGGGCGGCCGTCCGGGTGTCCTTCGGCGCGGGCCCGGAGCCGCCGGTGGGCTGGGCGTTCTTCGCGCGCAGCTGGTCGGGGGTGACCGCGGGCCGTCCCCGGGTGCCCTCGACGTCGGTCCCGCCGAAGGTCCACAGATCGACGGCGCCGGGCTTCGGCTTGTAGAGCATGGCGCCCAACTGGCTGTACTCCCAGGTGTTCTGGCCCGGGTCGGCGTGCCAGTACGACCAGTACGCGGAGGCCGGCGGCGTCAGGACGCAGTCGTCCTGCTGCGGTGTCGGGTACTGCCTGCCGCCCTGGTGGCCGCTGTAGCCGATGCGGCAGATGAAGGCGGGACCGTCGTGGCCCGTGCCGGTCGTGGCCCAGCCGCCCTGGTTGAGGAGCTCGTAGCCGGTGGTGGGCGTCGCACCGCAGGACCGGTACACGGGGCCGCCCCAGTGGCCGAAGTCCACGGCGAGGACGACGCCCGAGGAGGTGGTGCACTGCCCCATCGGCAGCGGGTCGGCGGCGGCCGGGGCGGCGGGGGCGGCGAAGACCGAGACCACCAGCGCGAGCCCGGCCGCGGGGCGGGTCAGGGCCGTCGGCACGGAGATCACCGGCGCTCCCGGGGAGTCGGACGGCGCCTGCGGGCGGCGGCGGTGACGCCCCAGCCGCCCAGGACCAGCAGGGCGGCCGCGGTGGCGAGTGCCGTGATCCGCGCACCGGTGGGGGCGAGGCGCCCACCGCCGCCGGAGGCATCCGCCCCCTCGCCCGGGGTCACGACGACGGGGCCGGCGGGCGAGGGGGACGGCCGGCCCGGGGTGCCGGGGACGGGCCGCGGTGTGGTGCCGTCCAGGCTGCGGACGAGGGTGGCGAAGGAGAGCGTGGTGGCGCCGCCGACGGCCTGGGTGGAGGCGCGGACGTCGGAGCCGGCCTGGCCGCCCTTGGCCACGTTGAAGCCGCCGTCCCCGTTCTGCTGCGAGGCGAGGAACCCGCGGGCCCCGGCGATCCGGTCCCGGTACTTCGGGCCGTCCAGGGACATGCCCTGCACGGCCAGGGCCGCCGAGTTGACCGAGTTCCCGGAGGCGCCGGGGAATCCGCCGTCCTCCTTCTGCTGGGCCGCGAGCCAGACCAGGGCCTTGCCGACGGCCGCCCGCGAGGCGGCGTCCGGGAGCAGGGCGAGGGCCATGGCGGCCATCGCGGTGGAGTCCACCTCGGCCCGGCTGGGCTCGCCGATCAGGCTGGGCCAGGCGCCCGAGGGCTCCTGGAGGCCCTTCAGGTAGCCGATCGGCTCGCTCGCGGCGGCGCTCTCGCCCGCCCGGACCTGGGCGATGACGCCGAGGGACTGGGAGAAGACGGACGTGGCGTTGGTGTAGGCACCCTTGGCGGCGCAAGAGCGGTCGGGTGCGGGGGACTTGGCGGGGCACACGGATCTGGCGAGCGCCGCGATCAGGTCCTGGCCGCCGAAGGCGCGCGGATCGCGGCCCACGGCTTCGGCGAGGACGGCCGCCTTGCCGAGGGAGCCGCCGCCCGCGTACTTGGTGCCGAGCTGCGTCCAGTCGTGCAGGCCGCGTCCCTTGCCGTCCCGGCCGCCCTTGTCGAGGAAGTCGACGATGTCGCGCAGGGTGGCGTTGTCCTCGCCCGTCGCGGCGAGGGCGAAGGCGCCGTCGATGGTCAGGCCGTAGTCGGCGAAGCCGCTGCCGGGGGCGTTCTCGTAGTAGCGGCCCTGGATCAGCCGGGAGGGGGCGGTGAGGTACGCCGTGCCCTTCTTCAGGTCCGGTCCGTCGCCCGGCAGGGGCGTGGCGGGGTCCGGGTCCGGGGTCTTCGGCGGGTCGGGCTTCTTCGTGGTGAGCGCCACCAGGTCCGTCTTCGCGCCGGCGACGGCGGCCGCGGTGGTGGCCATCAGTACGGGCGCGGTGTCCGGCTCCTCGAACGGGAAGGCGCCCTGCGGGAGTTGGGCCCTGGACAGCCAGGAGACCGCGGCGTCGGCGAAGAGCGGGTCGCCGAGCGCGCGCAGGGCCTGGGCGGCCACGCCGGTGGAGAAGGCGCTGCCGGCGGTGGTGTACGAGGCCGCGGGCAGGGACCCGGTCGGCAACTGGGCCTTCTTCAGGTACGCGCGGCCCTTCCGCACGGCCGGATCGTGGCCGCCGGCCCGCTTCAGGGCCAGGGTCATCAGCCCCGTGGAGGCCGCGTCGCTGTCGCACCAGTCGCCGGGGCGGAGCAGCATGCCGCTGAAACCGCCGTCCTCGCACTGGAGGGCGGCCAGCCGGCTCACGGCGTCCGCGGGCGGCGTCACCCCGCCGTTGAGCAGGGCGATCACGGCCAGGGCCTGGCCATCGGCCTGGTAGGGCGTACGGAAGTCGCCCTTGGTGGCGCAGCCGGGGACCGGATCGGCGGCCTCGGCGCCGCTGGTGCACACGTACTTCACGAGATCGCCGAGCAGGTCGTGCCCGCCGAAGGCGCGGGGGTCCCGGCCGGTCGCCTCGGCCACGAGCGCGAGCCGTGCGGCGGCCGTCGCGTCCGGCGCGAGGTCCTTGCCGGAGGGGTACGCGTACGCCTCCGTGTGCGCGGGCGCGGCGAGGAAAGCGGCGGCCTTCCGGGCGGCGGGGCTCTTGGGATCGGCCGCCGCGAGGGCGTAGACCACCTCGGTGGTGGCCAGGTAGTCCGGGTCGGTGGAGTCCGCCTTGAGCACGCGCTCGCCGTCGGCCAGCCTCCCGGTCAGCCAGCGGGTCGCGGCGGGGACGTCGACCGCGCCCGGCGGTACGTCCGGCGGCTTCGGGCCGGTGGGGTCCGGGGTGGGGCCCGCACCGCCGGCCCGCACCTCGTCGGGGGAGAAGGCGGGCTGGCCGGACTCGCCGCCGGCGTCGGTCCCGCCGAACACCCAGGCGTCCACGTCGCCGGGCTTCGGCTCGCGGGTCTTCGCGCCGAGGGAGCTGTACGTCCACTTCCTGTCGCCGGGCGAGGCGTGCCAGTACGACCAGTAGGCGGTGGACTTCGGGGTGAGGACGCAGTCCTCCGTGGCCGGAGTCGGGTAGCGCGTACCGGAGTTGAAGGCGCCGGTCCCGATGCGGCAGACGAAGGCGTCGCCGTCGTGCACGGTGCCTTCCGTGGTGAACCCGGCCGTGTGCAGCAGTTCGTACCCCGTGGTGGGCGTGGTGTCGCAGCCCCGTTCGACCTTGCCGCCGAACGGGCCGAAGTCCACGGCGACCACGGCGCCGGCGGTGGCCGTGCACCGGCCGACCGGGTCGGCGCTCGCGGCCGGCGGGACGGTGAGGAACGCCACTCCCGCGGCGAGCGTCAGTAACGAAGCCGTCGCCAGGGACAGCAGCCGGCGTCTGCGCACGGCCTGCCGTCGCGCCCGCCGTCGCGCCTGCTGTTCGGTGCCCACCGCGGCCCTCGTCTCTGCCGGCCGGGCGGACGCGTGCGTGGTGGCGCCCCCCGCGCACGGCGGCGCCGTGGGGGAGCGGTGACGACCACGCCGTAGTCCGCGACGGCGTTCTGCGTTCTGCGTTTCATGACGGTGCGCCAGGTGTTCCGGCTCACCCGGAGGGTTCCGGGTCTACGGTTGCGGGTCAGCGCCGGACTTCGACCGGCTTCCCCTGGTGCTGAGTGACTGTCAGCCGGAGTGCAACACGGATGCGTGCGAACCGTCAAGGCGGCGCCCCTCTGGCTCCAACCGCCCTCGAGCGAGGGGCCGGTGGGCCGCTGGCGGACCTCTTGACCGCTCGGGTAGCGTCCTGGGCTGCCACATGGGGGAATCCGGTGAGAGGCCGGAGCTGACGCGCAACGGTGTGGGACGGCGGGGGCCGTCTCCGAGCCCGAATGCCCATGCGGCGAAGCACCACAGGAAGCCGTACCACGCGTTCCGGGCGGCGGCCCCCGGCGTGCCCTGCCGTGCCCGCGCACGGCCTCGCGGCGCGGGGGAGCGGCCGGCGTCCGCCGATTCCAGGAGCAGGCCATGTCCCGTACCAGCACGCCCACTTCAGGTACCTGCCGTACCGGCGCGCCCAGTTCAGTGGCGTCCCGTTCCGGCGCGCCCCGCCTCCGTGCGCCCCGCCGGCTCGCGCTCGCGGTGCCCGCCGTGCTCGGGGCCCTCGCCCTCACCGCGCTCCCCGCCTTCGCGACCTCGACCCCCGCGCAGCTCGCCACGTCCAGGGCGAACGGCGTCGCCTACCTCAAGTCGCTCCAGGCGGCGGACGGTTCGTACGCCGGCTCCGGCCTGTCCAACGAGTGGGCGTTCAGTGCCTTCGCCGCCTCCGGCACCGCCGTCGTCGACGTCGCCCCGGGCGGCGACACCACGAAGAACGCCCGCACCGTCTACCGCGACCTGCTCTCCACGGCGGGCTGGCCGTCCGCCGCCCCGGTCGTCACCGACTACGAGCGCGGCACCCTGAACGCGTACGCCGCGGGCATCGACCCGGCCCGCGTCTCCGCCTCCCGCAACCTGATCGCGAACGTCTACTCCTACTGGCAGACCGCCGAGCCGGGCTACTTCGGCCCCTCCGGAAACTTCAACGGCACCGTTTTCGCGGCCCTTTCGCTCGGCGGCGCCAAGACCCGGGCAGGCGCCAACCGCGTCCCGCAGGCGCTGACCGACTCGATGGTCGCCCGCATCCGCGCCAACCAGCACAACGACGGCGGCTGGACCTTCGGCAAGGCCGAGGGCAACCCCACCGCCCTGGCCGCCCAGGGCGACGTGGACATGACCGGTGCGGCGATGGCGGCCCTCTGCGTCTCGGGCGTCCCCGGCACCGACACCGGCGTGGTCCGGGCGAAGAACTTCCTCAGGGGCAGGCTCGCCCCGACCGGTGCCTTCAACTCCCTCTACGGGGTCAACACCAGCTCCAACGGCTGGGCCGTCGCCGGGCTCAACGCCTGCGGGATCAACCCGCAGACGGGCGATTTCCTCACGCCTTCGGGCAAGACCCCGGTCGACTTCCTGATCGCCAACCAGTACGACCCGGCGGGCGGCTTCAAGTACAAGCCGGCCGACACCGGCCCGTCCGCCTACGCCTCCATCGACGCCCTGCGCGCCGTCGCGGGAGGGGGATTCACCTCCGCGCCGCCCGTTCCGGTGACGCCCGGCGCCCCGCAGTGGGTCTCCGCCGCCTCCTTCACCGCGGGCACCGCCACCAAGCTGGCGCTCACCGTCGACGACGGCGCCGGCGGCCTGAAGGTCTGCTCGGTCGCCTTCACCCCGAGCGGTACGACCACCACCCTCGGCGAGGTCCTGAACGCGGCCGCCGCCTCGGCCACCCCGGCGGGCTGCGTCACGAGCGTGACCCCGTCGTCGGGTGGCGGCCCGATCACCGCGGTCAACGGCCGGGCCGACAGCGGCTCCGACACCTGGAAGGTCGGCGTCGACGGCTCCGCCTTCGCCGGTGCCGACCGCGACAAGGTGATCAACGTGGGCGACACCATCGCCCTGCGCCGGGGCGCCTGACACCGGCGGGTACGGGGCCGCGCGCAGGGCCCCGTACCCGCACCGTGTCCCATCTCACGGTCCGCAATGCGGTACGGGCTCGCGCGCGTTCGCGCCGGACGCCCTAGGCTTGCCGACGCAGCTGGTTCGCCCCCGTCCGCCAGACGGGTGCGTCGCAAGAGGGAACCCGGTGGGAATCCGGGACTGCCCCGCAGCGGTGAGTGGGAACGAAAGCCGTCATACGCACTGGGTCCGACGGGCCCGGGAAGCGACGGCCGGTAGGTGTCTGCCCCCGGCAGACGTGCCCGCGAGTCCGAAGACCTGCCCGTTGCCCGTGCGCGACCCGTCGCGCGCGGAAATCCCGGTGACCTCGTGGGCGGGTCGGCGACACATATCAGGCGGACGTCCCGCGCGTACCCAGTGGTACGCGCTGCCGGCGGACCGCCGGTTGCGTCACCCTTCGCGCTCTCGCCCGTCACCGGGTTCAGGGAGACACGCTCGCGAAGGAGAGTTCCGTGACCCGCACGAACACGACCACCACAGCCGCGACGGCCGCGCCGGAGACCACATCCGCGTCCGAGTCCGCATCGGCACCCGCATCCTCGCCCACGTCCTCGGTGGGACCGGCCACCGTGTACGGCTACCCCCGCCAGGGCCGCGACCGGGAGCTGAAGAAGGCCGTCGAGGGGTACTGGAAGGGCCGCGTCGGCGCCGACGCCCTGCGCCGGACCGCCCGCGAACTGCGCCGCGCCAACTGGCTGCAGCTGGCCGAGGCCGGCATCGACGAGGTGCCGACCGGCGACTTCTCGTACTACGACCACGTCCTCGACACCACCGTCATGGTCGGCGCGATCCCGCGCCGCCACCGCGCCGCCGTCCAGGCGGACGCCCTGGACGGGTACTTCGCGATGGCCCGCGGCACCCAGGACGTCGCCCCGCTGGAAATGACCAAGTGGTTCGACACCAACTACCACTACCTGGTCCCCGAACTCGGCCCCGACACCCGGTTCACGGCGAACCCCGGCAAGCAGGTGGCCGAACTCGCGGAGGCGGTCGCCCTCGGCCACACCGCACGCCCCGTACTGGTCGGACCGGTGACGTACCTGCTGCTGGCCAAACCCGCCCCCGGGGTCGCGGACGACTTCCAACCGATCACCCTGCTCGACCGGTTGCTGCCCGTGTACGCCGAGGTGCTCGCCGCGCTGCGCGCCGCGGGAGCCGAGTGGGTCCAACTGGACGAGCCCGCCCTCGTCCAGGACCGCACCCCCGCCGAGCTCAACGCCGCCGCCCGCACCTACCGCGAACTCGGAGCCCTCGACCCCCTCACCGAGCGGCCCAGGATCCTCGTCGCCTCCTACTTCGACCGGCTCGGCGACGCACTGCCCGTACTCGCCAAGTCCCCGGTCGAGGGCCTCGCCCTCGACTTCACCGGGGCCGCCGCCGCCAACCTCGCCGACCTCGCGGCCGTCGGCGGCCTGCCCGGCAAGCGGCTGGTCGCGGGCGTCGTCAACGGCCGCAACGTCTGGATCAACGACTACCGACAGTCGCTGACCACCCTCGGCACCCTCCTCGGCCTCGCCGGCCGGGTCGACGTGGCCTCCTCCTGCTCCCTGCTCCACGTCCCCCTGGACGCCGACGCCGAGCGCGACATCGACCCGCAGATCCGGCGCTGGCTGGCCTTCGCCCGCCAGAAGACCACCGAGATCACCACCCTGGCGCGCGGACTGGCCCGGGGCACCGGGGCGATCACGGCCGAACTCGCCGCCAACCGCGCCGACCTCGCCTCCCGAGCCGCCTCCGCGATCACCCACGACCCCGCCGTCCGTGCCCGCGCCGCGGCCGTCACCGACGCCGACGGACGCCGCCCCCACCCCTACGCCGACCGGGCCGCCGCCCAGCGCGCCCGGCTGATGCTGCCCCTGCTGCCCACCACGACCATCGGCTCGTTCCCGCAGACCGCCGAACTGCGCACCGCCCGCGCCGACCTGCGCTCGGGCCGCATCGACGCGGCCGAGTACGAGGAGCGCATCGAGGCGGAGATCCGCGAGGTCATCGCCTTCCAGGAGAAGACCGGAATCGACGTCCTCGTGCACGGCGAGCCCGAACGCAACGACATGGTCCAGTACTTCGCCGAGCAGCTCACCGGCTACCTCTCCACCCAGCACGGCTGGGTCCAGTCCTACGGCACCCGCTACGTGCGCCCGCCGGTCCTGGCCGGCGACGTCTCCCGTCCCGATCCGATGACGGTGCGCTGGACGACGTACGCCCAGCGGCAGACGTCCAAGCCGGTCAAGGGCATGCTCACCGGCCCGGTCACCATGCTCGCCTGGTCCTTCGTACGCGACGACCAGCCCCTCGGGGAGACGGCCCGCCAGGTCGCCCTGGCGCTCCGCGACGAGGTGAACGACCTGGAAAGGGCGGGCACTTCGGTGATCCAGGTGGACGAGCCGGCCCTGCGGGAAACCCTGCCGCTGCGCGCCGACGGCCACGCCGACTACCTGGAGTGGGCCACCGAGTCCTTCCGCCTCACCACCGGCGGGGTCCGTCCGGAAACCCAGATCCACACCCACATGTGCTACGCGGAGTTCGGCGACGTCCTGCGGGCCATCGACGACCTCGACGCCGACGTCATCAGCCTGGAGGCGGCCCGCTCCCACATGCGGGTCGCGGACGAACTCGCCTCCGCCGGCTACCCGCGCGAAGTCGGCCCCGGAGTCTGGGACATCCACTCCCCGCGCATCCCCTCCACCGCGGAAACGGCCGCCCTCCTGCGCAAGGGACTGGAAGCCATCCCCGCGGACCGCCTGTGGGTCAACCCGGACTGCGGCCTGAAAACCCGGGGCTGGCCCGAAACCCGCAGCTCCCTGGAACACCTGGTATCGGCGGCCCGCGAACTCCGCACGGAACTCCCGAAGCCCTGACCTCCACCGGGCCGGAACGAAACTCCACCCACCCGTTCCGGCCCGGTTTGTATCCTCGGCACGCCACCCGTCGATGCGGCACGTGCGAGAGGAACCACCATGACCACCGAGCTCAGCCCCGACACCCTGACCGCGCTCCTGGAGCGGGCCCGCCAGGACTACCGGGCCCTCGCGGAACGCGGGCTCGCGCTCGACCTCACCCGGGGCAAGCCGGCTCCGGAGCAGCTCGACCTCTCCCAGGACCTGCTGAGCCTGCCCGGCGGCCGGTACACCTCCGCCGACGGCACGGACGTGCGCAACTACGGCGGTCTGCAGGGGCTGCCCGAGCTCCGTGAGATCTTCGCCGGCGTGCTCCAGGTGCCGGCCGGGCAGCTCCTCGCCGCGGGGAACTCCAGCCTCGAGCTGATGCACGACTGCCTGGTGCACGCCCTGCTGGGCGTGCTGCCGGGCGCCGAGTCGCGCTGGGTGGACCAGGGGCGGATCGCCTTCCTGTGCCCGGTGCCCGGGTACGACCGGCACTTCGCGCTCTGCGAGCGGTTCGGGATCGACATGATCCCGGTTCCGATGACCGCCGAGGGCCCCGACATGGAGGCCGTGGAGCGGCTCGTCGCCGAGGACCCGGCGGTCAAGGGAATCTGGTGCGTACCGAAGTACAGCAACCCGGACGGCGCCTGCTACAGCGACGCCGTCGTGGCGCGGCTCGCCTCGATGAGCACCGCGGCCCCGGACTTCCGGATCTTCTGGGACAACGCGTACGCCGCCCACCACCTCACCGACGAGCCCACCGAGATCGCCGACCTGCTCGCCGCCTGCGCCGAGGCCGCCAACCCGGACCGGGCGTTCGTGTTCGGGTCCACCTCGAAGATCACCGCGGCGGGCGCCGGCGTCGCCTTCTTCGGCGCCTCGCCGGCGAACCTCCAGTGGCTGCTCGCCAACAGCTCCAAGCGGTCGATCGGACCCGACAAGGTCAACCAGCTGCGGCACGCCCTGTTCCTGCGCGACGAGGACGGGGTCAGGGCCCAGATGGAACGCCAGCGCGCCCTGCTCCAGCCCAAGTTCGAGGCGGTGGCGCGCATCCTGGACGCGGAGCTCGGCGAGACCGGACTCGCGACCTGGACCTCGCCGAAGGGCGGGTACTTCGTGGCCCTCCAGGTCCCGGACGGCTGCGCCAAGGAGGTCGTACGCCGCGCCGCGGCCGCGGGCATCGTCCTGACCCCGGCCGGCGCCACGCACCCGCACGGCGACGACCCCCGCGACGCCCTCATCCGCATCGCCCCCAGCTACCCGACCCTCGCGGACCTGGAACAGGCGATCGAGGGCCTCACCATCTGCGTCCGCCTCGCCGGCTACGAGCAGCAGTCCGCCTAGAACGCCCCCGCCCCCCATTGTCAGTGGCTACCGCTAGCGTCCATCCCACACGGATTCGAGGGGGGGAGGGCACTCGTGGGAGCCAAGACGGGCCTGCTGGCCTACGCGGACGGGGACATCCCGGCTGCCCTGCGCCGGGCGACGGCGGCCGGCGCCGGGGAGACGGAGGAACTGGTCGGGCGGCTGTATCCAGGCTGGGGCACGCAGCCCGCGGAGGGCGAGAGCCTGGGCGAGGGCACCTACCCCGCCGACGGGCTCACCTACGCCGCGAGCTTCCCGGGCGTGGACATCGTCTGTGACCGGCGCCTGATGACCGTCCGTCCGTCGCGGCTGCCCGCGCACCTGGTCGTGGCGGGTGCCGGACGCAGGATGGTCCTGCACGCCATGCACAGCGTGGTGGACGCGCTGACCTTCGCGGTCTGGGAGGACGGTCGGCTCGTCCGCTCGCTGAGCCTGTCGCCCGACAGCGGAGTCGTCGAGGACATCGGTGAACCGTACGCCTTCGAGGCCCCGTACTGGGCCGGTGAACACCCGGTGGAGAGGGACCCGGACTGGGAGGACGAGACGCCGTATCCGCTGCCCTTCCACCCGCTCGAACTGGGCGAGGCCGCGCTGCGGGGGTTCTTCGGGTTCGCCCTCGAAGGGTGGCCGGTGCTCGAAGGCGTCGATCCGGATGCCGTGCGGCTCCACGGCTTCCGCCTCACGGAGCCGGACGGCCCCGGCCTCGTGCGGCGGCAGGCCGTCCTGGAAGCGGCGGTTCGGCGCGCTCGCGGTACGACGTACCAGTCCACTCCCCGCCGGCCCGTGCCCGGGGCGGCCCTTTCGGATCCCGACGGGCCGAAGGGGGCCCCATGAGCCGGCTTCGGTGGCCCGTCGCGGGTCGGGTGGGATCAACTTCTCGTGTGCTGCTGGAGGGTGGCGGCCAGGAGGTGGGCGTCGAGCAGGGAGACGTCTGCCGTTCTGTCCGCGCGAGCGTAGCCGGCCAGCATGCGCTTGGTCAGGACGAGCGCTTCGGGCGAGCGTCTGACCAGGGGCCTGGTCCAGGAGTCGACGACCTTGTCCAGCTCCTCCACGGGGGCGGTCCGGTGGAGCAGGCCGATGCGGTGGGCCGTGTCGGCGTCGAAGACGTCGCAGGTGAGCATGAGCTCGCGGATCCTGGAGGCGCCGACCTCGGACACCAGGCGGCCCATCGCCCCGCCCCAGGCCGGCGGCAGCCCTATGCCCACCTCCGGCATGCGGAAGCGGCTGGTGTCGGCTCCGGCGCGCAGGTCGCAGAAGGAGGCGAGGGCCAGACCCGCGCCGATGACCCGTCCGTGCAGCCGGGCGATGGTGACGGCGTGGGTGTTCTCCAGGGCCTGGCACAGGCGGTGCGCCTTGTCGGCGATGCGCCGCAGGGCCACTCCGGACGGATCGGCGGCCAATGCCTCCTGGTACTCGTTGCGGTCGGCACCGAGGCAGAAGTCCGGACCCAGCGACGACAGCGTCAGGATCCGGACGTCGGGTCTCTCGTGGAGTTCGTCGAGCAGGGCGATGAGGTCGTCGAGGACCGCGGTGTCCAGCGTGTCGTCCTGACCCCAGGGGTTGAGGCGGACGTGGAGTACGGGGCCGTCCTGCTCGGTGCTGATTGCCTTGGGGGCGGTCCGGGGGGTCCGGGCGTGAACGGGGGCGGGGGTCGGTGAGGTCATGCGACTGCTACGTCCAGGTTCAGGAGGCGTCGGAACGCCACACGGGGCGCCATCGACGGGGGGCGTACGAGGGTCAGGCGGGGGAGGCGCCGGATCAGCTGGCGGAGCAGGGTCTGCGCTTCGAGGCGGGCCAGCGGCGCGCCGAGGCAGTAGTGGATGCCGCCGCTGAACGCGAGATGGTCGGGGGTGCGTTCGGGGTCGAACCGGTCCGGGTCCCTGTGCCGGGCCGGGTCCCGGTGCGCCGCCCCGATCATCAGGTGGACCATCTCGTCGCGGCGGATCTCGATGCCTCCCAGCACGGAGTCCTGCGACGCGACCCGGCTGATCACGTGGGTGGGCGGATCGTAGCGAAGCGTTTCTTCAACGAACCCGGGGACGAGGTCCGGGTTGTCGGCGACCGTGTTCCAGCGTTCCGGGCTCTCGACGAGCCGGAGCGCCATCGACGAGAGCAGGGTCGCGGTGGTTTCCAGGGCGGCCAGCAGGACGAACAGCACCAGGAAGTAGACGGCCTCGTCGGCCTTGTCCTGGTCGGGCTCGATCCCGTCCCACGTCCGGATCCACCGGGTGATGGGGTCGTCGCCGGGGTGGGAGCGCCTCTCGCGCACCAGGTCCGTGAAATAGGCGCGGAGTTCGGCCGTGGCCGCGTCGGACAGGGCCAGTTGGCTGGCCGACGGCAGCAGCTCCTGGGTGAAGACCTGATCGTGTGTCAACTGCCGCAGCCTGGGCCAGTCGGCCTGCGGCAGTCCGAGCCATTCACCGATGGTGGCCACCGGCAGCTCCTCGCAGACGAGCTCCGAGAAGTCCGCCTCGCCGGTGCGTATTCGCTCGGTGAAGGCGTCGAGGAGCCGATCGGCGGACCGGGTCACGTTGCGGCCGATGCGCGCCACGGTGCCCCGGTCGAACGTGCCCGCCGCGCGGCGCACCGTGGTGTGGTCCGGCGCGTTGAGCGCGGCGAGCGTATGGCTCATCTCGCGCGAGGAGGGCGCGTTCCAGCGCGTCCCGTGCCCCTGGCGCTCCCGCCATTGTCTGTCGGGCTCCAGCCATTGGCGGCTGCGCAATATCTGGTCGCACGCGGCGAAGCCGGTGACGGCGTACCCGCCCCAGGGGGCGGGTACCACCTCGCCCCGCGCGAGGAGTTCGGCGTACACGGGGAAGGGGTCGGCCTGCCCCCTGGCCGTGCGGAGGCGGGAGAAGAGGGAAGCGGACGCCCTGCGGTCATACGCGGGAATAGTGGCAACCACCATGCGGCGGCTCCTTTCTGAGAACCAGCCGCCATGCATACCCACATGATCGTTGAGCATCCGCTACCACCCAGTACTCAGGGGGTTAGGAGAATCACACTCGCCTCAATCGCCCCTGGTCCAGGCCAGGAAGCGGCTGAACAGGCCCCCCTTGGACTGCGGCGCGGCACCGGTGTTCGTACGCGAGGATCCGGTGTCGGAGGACGAGGAAGCGGAATTCTGCTGCTGGGACGTCTGACCCGGGTTGGCTCCGGCCGCCCCGGTCGCAAGGGGAACCGTCCTCGGGGTGAAGCGGATCGGGAGCGTCACCAGCGAGCGGCTCCACGGGCTCGGTGCCCAGGTGAGGGCCTTGAACGGGACGCGCAGCTCGACGTCGTGAAGCTGGTTGAGCAGCGTCTCGACGGCGGTCACGGCGATCATGAAGGCCGGGTCCTTGGCGGGGCAGGCGTGCGGGCCCGCTCCGAACGCCAGGTGCGCCTTCGCGCTGAGCTGCTCGCGGTGCTCGGTCAGCTTCGGGTCGGTGTTGGCCGCGGCGAACGAGATGAGGACCGGGTCATTGGCCCGAACCACCCTTCCGCCGAGCTCGACATCGTGCGTCGGGTAGTGCGCCGCGTAGTTGGCGATCGGCGCGTAGTTCCAGAGGGTCTGGGAGACCGCGTCCTCGACCGGGAGGCCGACCTGCCAGTCCTCGCCGAGGTACAGGGCGCTGCTGGTGCCGATGGCCGCGGCGAGCGGCGCGGTGCCGCCCGAGAGCAGGGTGACCAGCTGGTGCAGCAGTTCCTCGTCGCTCAGCTGGGCCGGGTGCTCCATCAGGCGGGTTGTCAAGTCGTCGGTCGGACGCATTCGCTTGAGGGCGATCAGTTCGCTGAGCGCCCCGCCGAGCACGACGTCGGCTCCGGGGGTGCCCTCGAAGATGCCGCTGATACCGGCGATCACGCGGTCGCCGATCTCGGGCGGGCAGCCGAACAGGTTGCTGAAGACCAGCAGGGGCAGCGGCTGGGCGTACTCGGCCATCAGCTCCGCCTGGCCGCGGATGTCGGTACTGAACTGGCTGATCAGGTAGTTGGCGGACTGCTGCGTCTGCCTGATGAGCTGGTGCTCGTTGACCGTGGCGAGACTGTCGGTGACGGCCCGGCGCAGCCGGGCGTGTGCCGAACCGTCGCTGAAGAGCGCGTTGGGGCGGTAGGCCATCATCGGCAGCGCCGGGCTGTCGGCCGGGACGCGCCCTTCGTTGAGCGCGTTCCAGCGGCGGGAGTCGCGCACGAAGGAGGTGGGGTTCTGCAGGACGTACAGAGCGGCGTCGTAGCTCGTGACGAGCTCGGCCTGGACGTCCGGGGCAATGTCCACGGGCGCACTGTGGCCGTACGCGCGCAGCTGTGCGTAGTGGCTGTCGGGGTCGGCTCCGAACGCGGGGCCGTACATCTGGACGTTCCCGTGCGCGGGGCAGCCGGGGGGTATCTCCTGCGGATCAAGTGGCTGTTGCATTCCTGCGCTCCTAGCCGAGTTGGGTCATGAGGTGTTTCACGAGGACGATGAGGGCCTGCGCCGAGGAGTTCTCGTCCCGTACGTCGCACTCCACGACAGGGGTCTCGGCGCTGAGGTTCAGGGCCTCGCGCACCTCGTCGAGCGGGTAGTGCGTGGTGCCCTCGAAGTGGTTCACGGCGATGGCGTACGTCAGCCCGAAACGTTCGACGAGGTCCAGTACGGGGAAGGACTCGTGCAGCCGTTCCGGGTCGACGAGGACCAGCGCGCCCAGAGCGCCCCGGGAGAGCTCCTCCCACATCTCCTTGAAGCGCTCCTGGCCGGGCGTTCCGAAGAGGTAGAGCACCAGGGTGTCGCTGAGGGTGAGCCGGCCGAAGTCCATCGCGACGGTGGTGGTCGTCTTGTCGGGCGTGCCCGACAGGTCATCGAAGCCCACGCTGGCTTCGGTGATCTCTTCCTCGGTCCGCAGGGGCTCGATCTCGGAGAGACTGCCGATACAGGTGGTCTTGCCGACCCCGAAGTGTCCCACTATGAGGATCTTCACCGCGTGGGAGACGTCTGGATCCAAGTACACGCGTTACGCTCCGAATCGATTCTTCAGGCCTTCGAGCACGGCGCTGACCAGCTCTCTGTCGACGCGCTCGGTCCGCGGAATCGGGGTCCTCGCGAGGATGAGACGGTCCTCCTCCAACTGCGCCAGGAGGATGCGGACGATGCCCAGGGGCAGGTGCGTGTGCCCCGCCACCTCGGCCACGGACAGGAAGCCGTTTGCGACCAGGTCCATGACCTGTCCCGCTTCCGGGGACAGCGTGCGCGCCGCGACCTGCCCGCTCTCCGCCGCCGCCGTCACGAGCGTCGTGTGCTCGTACTCGTGGTCCGGGGGCAGCGCCCGTCCGTTCGTGATCACGAAGAGCGGGACTAATGGAGAGGTCAGCTCCAGCTCGTCGTCCCGTCCGAGTCCATCAGGCATGGTCCGTCCCCTTCCCCGGTGTCGCCCCCGCGGTCAGTCTGGGAACCACCTCGTGCAGACGCGTGGTGAACTGTTCGATGTCGCAGTCGTGTTCGGCGGCGGCCGCCAGCAGGGCATCGGGGCCGGCCGCCATCAGGAAGATCCAGCCGTGCTGGAACTCGATGACCGTCTGACGCCATTCCGCGTCCTCGACGACCCCCGCGAACTGCGAAGTGACCCGGCTGTACGCGTGGATGCCCGTCATGGCCGCGGAGACCGTGTCCGCGAGGTCGCGGCTCATCCCGTTGGTCGCCCCGCGGGGGAGACCGTCCGATCCCAGCAGCACCGCGTGGCGGGCCCCCTTGACCTCGGACATCACCTTGTCGAGCTCACCGAGGACGAATCCCGCGTCGCCGGAGCCCTGCTGCCGGGGGACGCCGTCCCGCGGCCCTCCCGCGTCCTCGGCGCTCACCCGGGGCGGCGAGGTGAGGTTGTTGCCCAGCCGGGCGACGAGGCGGTGCATGCGGAAGGAGATCTGCTGCATGTCCACATCGGGCGCGGCCGCGGCGGCGAGGTACGAGCCCTGCCCCGCTCCGATCAGGAAGCTCCAGCCGTGCTCGAACTCGATGATGGTCTGGTTCCACTGCCGGTCCTCCTCGGGACCGGCGAAGTGGGCCGTCGCCCGGCTGAGCGACTGCATCCCGGCCATGGCCGCGGAGATGGTGCGCACGTCCTTCTCGGCCAGGCCTTCGGTCGCGCCGCGCGGAAGGCCGTCCGCGGACAGCAGGACGGCGTGCCGTGCGCGGGGCACGTTGTGCACGATGTCCTCGAGCATCCACGACAGGTCTGCGCTCATGCCTCTTCGGGCCCTTCGAACGAGGTGGCGTCCAGGTTGCGGCCGGAGAGCGTGCCGCGCTGGAACGCCCCCAGACCGCGCCCGGAAGCACGGACCGTCTCTCCCGGGGTCCCGGGCGCCGGCGAGGTGGGGTCGGGGACGCTCGCGATGGGAGCCTGCCGCGCGCCGCGCTTGGGCAGACCGTGCGTCGTACGCGAGGTCGCACCCTGGGGCCGGCTCTCGGTGGCGCGCCGGATGTCGCTGACCGGGGCCTCCTGGACGGGCGCTATCTCCTCCATGGTCCACAGCTCCTCGGGCAAGAGGACGACGGCCCTGACGCCGCCGTACCGGGAGACTCCGGTGACGTCGACCTTGAAACCGTGCTGACGCGCGATCAGGCCGATGACCGGGAAACCGAACTTCGGCTGGGTCCCGAGCTGCGACAGACGGGGGGCGACGTCTCCGGAGAGCAGCGCGGTCGCCCGCTGCCGTTCTTCGTCGTTCATGCTCACGCCGGCGTCGTCGATGACGATGCACAGGTTGTTCTGGACCCGCTGGAACGTCACCTCGATCGGCGCGTCGTGCTGCGAGAAGCTGGCGGCGTTGTCGAGCAGCTCCGCCACGGCGAGGGCGACGGGCGCGACCGCGGACGACTTCAGGGCGAGACTGGTCTGCTGCATGATCGCGACCCGGTGGAAGTTGCGGATCTGACCCTGGGCGCTGCGCACCACGTCGTAGACGCTGGCCGGCCTGTTGCGACGGCCGAGCGGCGCACCGCACATGACGGCGATGCCCTGGGCCTTGCGCGCCATCTGGGCGTTGGCGTGGTTGACGTCCAACAGGTCGCTGAGGACGGCGTGTCCGCCGTACTTGCGCTGGATGCCGTCGAGGAGCGTCGTCTGCTCGGCCGCGAGGCTCTGCAGGAGGCTGGCGGCACCCTTGAGGACGGCCTTGGTGTTGTCCTCCGCCGCTTCCTTCGCCGCCCGGAGCGTGGCGTCCTGCTCGCTGCGGAATCTCTCCAGCTGGGCGCGCGACGCGTGCAGGTGACTGTCTGCCGCGAGCAGCTGTTCCCGCAGTTCGGCCTCGGTGTGCTTCTTCTTCGCCCCCAGTGCTCTGTTGCGGGCGACGAGTGCCACGACCGCGACGACGGCTATCGCCGCCACCGCAACCAAGCACCACACAAGTGCGTCTCGATTCATGGAAACCTTTCCCGGCGCATGGCATGCGGACGGCTGCAGATACACCTCGCGAGGCCCCGCAACACAGCTGATCGGCACGATTCACCTGCGGTTACACGGAGAGCGCGCCGCCGATCACAATCAGCATCTGCGTCAAAACGGAACAAGATCACAGATGCGGGGATGCTATCACCGGATCTTCGCCCTTCCGGACGCCCGCTATAGCACCACATCCGCCCAACCCGGCCGCCGCAACGCCGGGTTGGCGTGGCCTTTCGCCCCCGCGTCCGCCGTCGGCCGCGCCTCTCCCGTCACCGATCTGTTAAGCAGTTCTTCACGAGAGCGGCAGCAATCTCTCACATCCTCCTGAGCCACCGTCAACCGGCCCCCGGTCAACCCCCGTCGACGGCCCCCGGTACCCAGCTCCTGGGCACCGGGCGCGTGTTGGGATATGTCCTGGCTTGGGTGGGCCGCCGGGACGGTCTAGGACGCGGTGCAGTTGACCCGGATCGGGGCCGCCGCCGCGTGGCGGTTGTCGGAGCGGTTTCCGCGGTTGTCGAGGACGACGGCGATCTTGTTGTCCGTGATCGAGAAGGGCCCGGCGGAGACCCACTGGCCCAGCGAGCCGGGCTGGTTGATCGAGAAGGACCCGATCTCGTCGCCCGACTTCCGTTCGAACGAGCGGTAGACGGTGTAGTGGGCGGGGCTGCCGCCGACGTACGTGAGGTCGCGCACGTTCGGAATGAACACCTGGACCGAGCAGCGGCCCTTCCGCACCTTGTCCGTCGTGAACTTCCACTGCGCCCAGACGTCGCCGTTCGGCTTGGAACTGCCGGACATCGGCAGGCTGTAGTAGAAGCCGCTGCAGCCGTAGGACGTGGTGCTGCCCCGGCTGCCGAGCCAGCCCTTGTCGCCGTCGTTGGCGAAGCCGGGAGTATCGCAGCCGGGCCCGATCAGGTGCGTGTAGGTGACGGCCGCGGGCCGGTTCTCCGGCGCGGGCGCGGGCACGTTGGCGCCGGGCGAGCCCTTCGCGGGGGCCTGGGAGCCCGGGGTGTCACGGCTCTCCCCGGCGGGTGCCGCGTGGTTCCCGGCTCCGGGGGAGCCGCCCTCGCCGCTGCCCTGGGGGAGGCCGCCCGCGGGGTCGCCGGCCGCGGTTCCGGGGGCCTGGCCGGGCTGCTCGCCGCCGACCGGATCGGTGCCCGGGACGGAGACCCGCTGCTCGCCCGGTACGAGCCCGGGGCCGGACCCGTCGGGGTTCAACGGGCTGCCGGCCGGGGCCTCGGAGGAGGCGGCGCGGGGCTCGTCGTCCTGGCCGGATATGAGGAACGGCAATCCGATGAGGACCAGCCCGCCGAGGACGGCCGCGGCGATCATCGGCTTGTTGGGCCGCCCGGGGGGCAGCAGGGCGGTGCGGGTACCGGAGCTGCCGGAGCGGGTGGCCGTGGCGAGACGGGTCTGCGCCGCCGACTCCGCCGCGGTGTGGGCTTCGGGGTCGCCGGCGGCGGTGGCGGCGGTCGCGGGTTCCGTGGTGGAGGCCGCCGCCCCGGTGGCGGCCGGGACGGCGGCTTCGGCGGTGGCCGAGGCCGAGGAGGGCTGCGGCTCTGCCTCCGGCTCCGCGGCCGGCTGCTCCGCGGCCGGTTCCGTGGCCGTCTGCGGGGCAGGCTCGGCGGTCGCGGTCGCGGTCGCGGTCGCGGTGGCCGTTGCCGTCGCGGTGGTGGCGGTTGCTGGGGTGGTCGCGGTCGCGGTGGCCGCACCGCCCGCCTCCGTGGTGCCCGCCCCGGTCGTGGAGCCTTCCCCGGCGGCCGCGGAGGTGGCCGGGAAC
>NZ_JBSGXB010000116.1:0-21336 GCF_053609185.1 Streptomyces sp. NPDC054956
CGAGCCGTTGCGCGAGTGCACCCCGCGCCGCCCCAGCCAGTACAGCGCCAGGTCCCCGGCGAACGCGGCCAGCGAGGAGACCCCGAAGACCAGCAGCAGGCCGAACGGCAGCGACTCCTGATGGAACGCCACCACCGCCGCCGTGCTGACCAGCGCCCCGGTCGGGATGACCGGCACCAGCGCACCCAGCGCCACCAGGACGAACAGGGTCGGCAGCCCCACCGCCTGCTGGGTGGATTCCGGCGGGACCTGGGCGGCGGCCTCCGCGAGCCGGAGCAGGGCCGAGGGCGCGGAGGACATCGTCACGGCAGCCGTACCCGCTCGCCGTGCGCCGGTACCCGTACCGTCACCTTCGGCGCCTCCCGCCGCGCGCACCGCGCGAACTCCTCGCCCGGCGCGTGGAATTCGTGCGGCCGCACCGCGTCCATCCCGATCGGCCAGTACGTCCCCCAGTGCACCGGAACCGCCGCCGCCGGCGCCAGCAGGGCCAGCGCCCGCGCCGCGCCCGCCGCGTCCAGGTGCCCCGGACCCAGGTAGGGCCCCCAGCCGCCGACCGGCAGCAGGGCCACGTCCACCGGCCCGACCTCGTGGGCCATCGAGTCGAACAGCCCGGTGTCCCCGGCGAAATAGGTGCGGGCAGAGCCTTCGACCACGTAGCCGAGCGCGGGCGCGAGCTGCGGCCCCAGCGGCAGCCGGCGCCCGTCGTGCCGCGCGCTGACCGCCCGTACGCGCACCCCCGCGCCCCCGGCGCCGTCGCCCACCGCCACGACGTCGCCCGGCCCCACCTCCGTGACGGCCAGGCCCCGCACCCGCGCGACGCGGGCCAGCCCCGGCACCGCCCGCCGCGCCCCGCGGGGCACCAGGAGCCGGGTCCCCGGCGCCAGCCGCGCCAGCGACGGCAGGTGCAAGTGGTCGGCGTGCAGGTGCGAGACGAGCACCGCGTCGGCGACCGCCGCCTCCGCCGGGGGCAACGCCCCGCGGCGGCGCCGCAGGTGCGCGAGGCGCCGCGCGAACAGCGGGTCCGTCAGCAGCCGGACACCGGAGTCCTCGACGGTGCACGTCGCATGGCCCCACCAGGTGATCTCCACCGGTCCCCGGTCTCCCTCCCTCGTCCCGCTCCCGTCGAGCCTAAAGGCTGCCCCGTGGATCCGCCCGGAACCGGCCCTCCACGCCCCCTCCTCCCCGGCGGCGGATCGGAGTAGGGTCGGGCGGCATGGATGAGCTGCGCGTGGCCGCGATCGCCAGCCTGGCCCCGCTCGAGGATCTGGACGCCGATCCCTTCGCCGTCGACACCCGGAGCCAGCACGCCATGTGCGCCCGCTGGGCCGCCGGCCGGGGCTACGTGGTGACCCGCCAGCTCCTCGTCTACGGGCTGCGCGCCGACCACTGCGGACTGTGGAACGACGTCGACGCCGGCCGCGTCGACCTGTTCGTCACCGCCAACCACCGGGTGCTCGCCCGCGCGCTGCGCTCCGTGGAGGAGTTCACCGCCGAGTGCGAGCGGCGCGGCGTACGGCTGGAAACCGCCGGTCTCGACGAGCCGAGGTACACCTCCGCGATGAAGGCAGAGGTGCACCGCCGCCTCTCCATGCCGACCGCCGGCTACGACGGCACCTAAACACCCAGGCACCCAGGCGCCCGGGCACCCGCCGCCCAGGCACCTGAGCGACGGGCCGTCGCCTTCCGTACGCATATCCGCCACCCGTGTCATCCGCCCGGGTGGGCCCCGTTGTGCGAGCCTGGACGGTGGGACGGGGGCCCGGCGGCGCGGTGCGGGCCACGGTGGTGAGGCGGGTGCGGACGTGTCGCGAGGCCGGTGGCGGAGTGCGGGCAGCGCCCTGGTGCGGGTGCTCGTCGTGTGGGCGGTGTCGACCCTCACCATGCTCGTCCTGGCCGGCGTCCTCCCCGATTTCCGGCTCCAGGCCGGCGAGGGCGGCGACCGCGACAGCATCACGCAGATCGGGCTGACGGCCGCCATCGGCGCCGGGGCCTTCGGTCTGCTGAGCGCGCTCGTCTGGCCGGTTCTCGTCCGTGCGCTGCTGCTCGTGCCGGCCCTGGTGCTCGGCCTGCTGGTCTTCTTCCTCAACGGCTCGCTGCTGCTGATAGCACTCAGCCTGATCCCGGCCGGGCGCGGTGCGGCCGCCCCCGAGACCGCGGTGGTCGTCGCCGCCGTGATGTCCGCCGTCGCGTCCGCCACCTCCACCGCGCTGGCCGTACGGGACGACGGGGCCTACCGGCGCAGGCTGTACCGGCTCGCCGACCGCCGCCGGCGCCGGCAGCGCCGCGAGGGACGGCCCCGCGCCGGCGAGGCCGCGCCCGGCCTGGTCTTCATCCAGCTCGACGGCGTCGGGTACGAGGTGCTGCGCAACGCGGCGGGCAGCGGTCTGATGCCGACGGTGGCCGACTGGCTCGACGGCAGCCACCGGCTCACCTCCTGGCGGACCGACTGGTCCAGCCAGACCGGCGCCAGCCAGCTCGGCATCCTGCACGGCTCCAACTTCGACGTACCGGCCTTCCGCTGGTACGAGAAGGACACCGGCGACGTGGTGGTCTGCAACCGGCCCACCAGCGCCGCCGAACTCCAGCGCCGCGCGATCGAGCGCACCCGGGACGGCGGACTGCTCACCCTCGACGGCGCCAGCCGCGGCAACCTCTTCAGCGGCGGCGCGGACCAACTGGCCCTCGTCCTGTCGGTGTCCGCGCGGCGGGGCCGGGACAACCGCTCCCGCGCGGGCTACTTCGCGTACTTCTCCGACCCGGCGAACGCGGTCCGCACCGCGCTGTCCTTCGTCGCCGAAGTGGCCCGCGAGATCACCCAGTCGGTACGCGGCCGCCTGCGCGGGGACCGGCCGCGCATCGCGCGCGGCGGGCTCTACCCGCTGATCCGGGCCTTCGCGACGGTGGTGGAGCGGGACGTCGTGGTCGCCGCGGTGATCGGAGACATGCTGGCCGGGCGCGCCGCGGTCTACGCCGACCTGGTCGCCTACGACGAGGTCGCCCACCATTCGGGCCCGCGCGCCCGGGACACCGAGCAGGTGCTCGCCCGCCTCGACCGCAGCCTCGCCCTCATCGCGCGGGTCGCCGAGCACGCGCCCCGGGAGTACCGGATCGTGCTGCTCTCGGACCACGGCCAGAGCCCGGGGGAGACCTTCCTGGGCCGCTACGGGCTCACCCTGAAGGACCTGGTGCGGGCCGGCTGCGGGCTGCCCGTGTCCCGGCGGGCCGGCCGCACCCGCAGCGGGGCGGAGGCGCGCGCCGCCGTACGGGCCGCCCTGCACCGGCCGGTCGAGGAGGCGGCCGAGGAGGCGCACCCGGGGCCGGGCCCGGACCCGGTGGTGCTCGCGTCGGGGAACCTCGGGCTGATCTCCTTCCCGGACCTGCCCGGCCGGGCGTCGAGGGAGCGGATCGAGCGGGCGTACCCGTCGCTGCTCACCACCCTGGCAGGCCATCCCGGCATCGGGTTCCTGCTGGTCGACGGCGTGGTGCTGGGGCCCGCCGGGGCCGAGGCGCGGCTGGACGAGCCCGGTGCGGCGGAGGAGCTGCTCGCCCCCTTCGGGCCGGGTGCGGCGCAGGCGGTCCGGCGGACCGACACCTTCCCGCACGTGGCCGACGTGATGGTGAACTCGGCGTACGACCCGGAGACGGGCACGGTGCACGCCTTCGAGGAGCAGATCGGATCGCACGGCGGGCTGGGCGGGGAACAGGGGCACCCGTTCCTGATGTGGCCGGTGGAGCTGTCCGAACCGGTGCCCGGGCCGGGCGGGGAGCTGGTGGGCGCGGAGGCGGTGCACGAGGTCCTGAGCCGCTGGCTCCGCGAGGCGGACGGCCCCCAGGTACCGGTGGCCCAGCACCGCGCAGGGGCGGGTCCCGCGGCGTAGCTTGGAAAGGGACAGCCAGGGGGGCTCCAAGGGGGTCGCCATGTCCGCGATCAGCAAGAGCATCGACATCGACCGCAGGCCCGAGGACGTCTACACGTACATCACGGACCCCACGCACCTGCCGGAGTGGCAGGACAGCGCGGTCTCCGCCGTACCGATGGGCGACCTCCCCGTCCACGTCGGTTCGAAGGTCGTCGTCACCCGGCAGATCGGCAAGCGGAGGATGCCCACGACCATGCAGGTCATGGAACTCGACCCGCCGAGGAGCTGGCACTTCCACGGCGTCGACGGTCCGGTCCGTCCGGACGTGCGGGGCCGCATCGAACCCCTCGACGGCGGGACCCGGTCCCGTGTCACCATCGCCGTCGACTTCGAGAGCCACGGCCTGGGCAGGGCGCTCGTACCCCTCGCGGTCAAGCCCATGGTCCGCAAGGAGATGCCCCGGAGCGAGGAGAAGCTCAAGCACCTCCTGGAGCACACCGCCACCTGAGGACGAGGTGGCCGCAAGGCCCGGAAGGCCCGGAGGACCGGGGAAAACCAGGTGCTCCGGGACTCGCCGTGCGCCCAGACTGTGCGCACCGCGTACCCGGACCACCGAAGGACGATCCCACCCGTGCAGGCTGCCGTCACCGTCACCCCCGCCCAGCTCCCCGAACTGCTCCTCGGGCTCGCCACCGTGCGGCCGGTGTTCCTGTGGGGGGCTCCCGGCATCGGCAAGTCCTCGCTCGTGCGGAAGTTCGCGGACTCGCTCGGCCTGGAGTGCGTCAGCCTGCTCGGCACGCAGCTCGCCCCCGAGGACCTGATCGGCGTACCGCAGATCCGTGACGGCCGCTCCGTCTTCTGCCCGCCCGAGGCCATCGCCCGCGACGAGCCGTACTGCCTCTTCCTCGACGAGCTCAACGCCTCGAGCCCGGACGTCCAGAAGGCCTTCTACTCGCTCATCCTCGACCGCCGGATCGGCTCGTACGAGCTGCCCGCGGGCTCCATCGTCATCGGCGCGGGCAACCGGGCCACGGACAACGCCCTCGCGCGGCCCATCGCCTCCGCGCTCGTCAACCGGCTGACCCACGTCCACCTGCAGGCCTCCGCGCGGGACTGGCTGGTGTGGGCCGGCGAGCACGGCATCCACCCCTGGGTCACCGACTACCTCACCGACCGCCCCGACCACCTCTGGTCGCAGCCGCCGAAGACCGAGGAGCCGTTCTCCACGCCCCGCTCCTGGCACATGCTCTCCGACGCCCTGCACTCCTTCGGGCCGGACCTGGACGAGCAGACTCTGAAGGTCGTCGCGCACGGCACGCTCACGCCCGCGCACGCCGTCTCCTTCTGCGGCTACGCGAAGATCGTCCGCCACAGCTTCGGCATCGAGGCGATCATCAAGGGCGACGCCTCCTGGCCCACCCGCCTCGCCGACCGCGACCTGCTGTACTACCTCGCCGAGGCCTTCCGCGGCCGCCTGATCAAGGAGCTGCCCGCGCAGCGCGAACACGTGTCGCCCGCCGTCCGGCAGACCGCGTACCGCGCCAAGTCCCTGCTCGTGCAGCTCGCCGAGATCTCCGTCGAGGTGGCCCAGACCGTCATCGCCGACGACGCCGACGGACTGCCGGTGCTGCCCGGCTGGTTCCTCATCGAGGCCGCCCGCGACATGCCCCGCCTGGTCGAGGCCCGCCGATGAGCCGCGGCGGGCGCGGCAAGGAGACCAAGCCCGACCCCGCGACGCAGGCCTTCGCCGAAGGCCTCGCCCTGGTCAAGCGCAACCCGGCCCTCGCCGCCGTCGAGGCCGACATCTGCCGCCAGGCCAAGTGCGAGTCCACCCCGGCCGGGGGCCTGGCCGCCGTGACCTCCAACGGCACGCTCCACGTCCACCCCACCAAGCGCGTCGATCCGAAGGAATGGGCCTGGACGATCGCCCACGCCCTGCTCCACCTCGGTTTCGGCCACGTCCCCGCCGCCGAGGACGAGGACCGGCCCCAGCCCGACCGCTTCGACCTCGCCGCCCGCTGCACCGTCGTCAACCGCTTCCTGCTGACCTTCCCCGTCGGCCGGGCCCCGGACCACCTCCCCGCCGAGTACCCCGGCGGCGACGAGGAACTGCTCGCCGCCCGCTGGCGCCGCGACGGCATCCCGGCCGCGTACGAGCACTGCGGCACCTCCGGGGACCACCCCGACCAGGTCCTGGTGGCCTGGCGCACCTGGGGGACCGCGGCGCCCCCCGACTGGGAGACCGCCTTCGCGCACGCACTGACCCGCAGCGTCTCCGCCGCGATGGACGTGGCGGGCGGCCGCCGCGACCCGGCCACCGGAGAGCGGGTGCGCCAGCATCCCTGGGACCGGGCACTGAACTGGTTCGTCTCCTCGTACCCGCTGCTCGGCGGCCTCGCGAGCGGCCTGCGGATCGTCGCCGACGCCGAACTCGCCCGCGCCGAGTCCATCGCCGTCGCCGCCGTCAGCGCGAGCGCCGGCGAGATCTACGTCAACCCGCTGCGGAGCCTCACCGACGGGGAATGGCGGTTCGTCCTGGCCCACGAGATGCTGCACGCCGCCCTGCGCCACGGAGAGCGCCGCGGCGCCCGCGACCCGTACCTGCACAACGTGGCCGCCGATTACGTGGTCAACGGCTGGCTCGTGGAGATGGAGGTCGGAGAGATGCCCGAGGGGCTGCTGTACGACCCCGGGCTGCGGGACCTGTCGGTCGAGGAGGTCTACGACCGGATCACGACCGACCTGCGCCGGATGCGCCGGCTCGCGACCCTGCGCGGCAAGGGCCTGGGCGACATCCTGGGCGAGCCGCTGCTCCACCCGGGGAGCGGCCCGTACTCCGATCTGGACGACTTCTACCGGCGCGGCCTGGTCCAGGGCTTCGACCTGCACGAGTACGGGGAGCGCGGGCTGCTGCCCGCCGGGCTGATCCAGGAGATCCGGGCCATGGCCCACCCGCCGGTGCCGTGGGACGCCCGCCTCGCCCGCTGGTTCGACGAGTACGTGCCGCGTCCCGTGCCCGTACGGTCCTACGCGCGCCCGGCGCGCCGCCAGGCCTCCACCCCGGACATCCCCCGCGCGGGCCGGCACTTCCCGCCCGAGGAGATCGCCCGCTGCACCTTCGGCGTGGTGCTCGACACCTCGGGTTCCATGAACGCGGCCCTGCTCGGCAAGGCGCTGGGCGCCATCGCCTCGTACGCGGAAGCCCGCGACGTACCGGCGGCACGCGTCGTGTTCTGCGACGCGGCGCCGTACGACGCGGGCTATCTGCCCCCGGCTGTACTTTCTGGGCGAGCCCAGGGCCGCTTGAAGGTGCGCGGCCGGGGCGGGACCGTCCTGCAGCCGGGCATCGACCTGCTGCAGCGGGCGGAGGACTTCCCGCCCGGAGCCCCCCTGCTGGTGATCACCGACGGGGAGTGCGACACCCTGCGGATCCGGCGCGAGCACGCCTTCCTGGTTCCGCAGGGTGCCTCCCTGCCGTTCACACCCAAGGGGCCGGTCTTCCGGCTGACCTGAGCTGACCTGACCGGCCCGCCCGGCCCGCCCGACCGGTTCTAGTCGAGGTAGTCGCGCAGCACCTGCGAACGCGACGGGTGACGCAGCTTCGACATGGTCTTCGACTCGATCTGGCGGATGCGCTCACGGGTGACCCCGTACACGCGGCCGATCTCGTCGAGGGTCTTCGGCTGGCCGTCGTTGAGGCCGTAGCGCATGGAGACCACGCCCGCCTCGCGCTCGGAGAGCGTGCCCAGGATGGACTGGAGCTGCTCCTGGAGGAAGGTGAACGACACCGCGTCGGCCGGCACGACCGCCTCGGAGTCCTCGATGAGGTCACCGAACTCGCTGTCGCCCTCCTCACCCAGGGGGGTGTGCAGGGAGATCGGCTCGCGGCCGTACTTCTGGACCTCGATGACCTTCTCGGGGGTCATGTCGAGTTCCTTGCCCAGCTCCTCCGGAGTGGGCTCCCGGCCGAGGTCCTGGAGCATCTGGCGCTGGACGCGGGCCAGCTTGTTGATGATCTCGACCATGTGGACGGGGATGCGGATCGTGCGCGACTGGTCGGCCATGGCACGCGTGATCGCCTGGCGGATCCACCAGGTCGCGTACGTGGAGAACTTGAAGCCCTTGGTGTAGTCGAACTTCTCCACGGCGCGGATCAGACCGACGTTGCCCTCCTGGATCAGGTCCAGGAAGAGCATGCCGCGGCCGGTGTAGCGCTTGGCCAGGGAGACCACGAGGCGGAGGTTGGCCTCCAGCAGGTGGTTCTTGGCGCGGCGGCCGTCCTCGACGAGGATCTCCAGCTCGCGCTTGAACGCGGGCTTGTGGTCCTCCTCCTCTTCGAGCTTGTACTCGGAGAAGAGACCGGCCTCGATGCGCTTGGCGAGCTCCACCTCCTGCTCGGCGTTGAGCAGCGGCACCTTGCCGATGAGCTTGAGGTAGTCCTTGACGGGGTCGGCGGTGGCGCCGGCGACCATGACGGTCTGCGCCGGGGCGTCGTCCTCGTCGTCGTCGGACAGCACGAAGCCGGCGCTGCCGCCCGTCTTGGGCGCGTCCTTCTCGTCGTCGGCGTCGAGGTCCTCGGCTGCCCAGTCCTCGCCCTCGGCGACCGGCGGCTCGGCCTCGTCGCCGTCCTTGGCGGTCTTCTTCGTGGCAGCGGTCTTCTTCACTGCCGTCTTCTTCACGGCGGTCTTCTTGACCGTCCGCTTCTTCGGCGCGGCGGCGGCCTCGGCCGCCACCTCCTCCTCGGTGCCGGAGGCCGACGGGTCGGATATCGCCGCGGCGGTGGCGGGGGCCGCCGTCTTGCGCGCGCCGATGAGGCGCGGCGGGGTGGCGGCCTTCTTGGCGACGGTGCGAGCCGGGGCGGCGGCCGCCTTGCGCGGCTTCTTGGCGGCAGCCTTCGTGGCGGGCGCGGCGCTGACGTGCAGCGCGACGCCCTCCTCGTCCAGGACCTGGTTCAGGCTGCGCAGGACCCGCTTCCACTGGTCCACCGGGATGCGGCCGGCCTCGAAGGCCTGGCGCACGTCATCACCGTTGATGTGACCCTGCTCGCGGCCGCGCTCGACAAGAGCGACCAGGGCCTCGGATTCGGCGATCTCCGTGGGGAACGTACGGGACGGGCTGAGCGACACAAGGAGCCTCTCGTTGCGAACAGATAAGGGGTGGCGGGACATCATCGCGCGAACTCGGGAAACAGACCCGAGGGGGGTTTGTATTCCGAGCCGCACGAGGACACCTGTCGGTTCATCGCACGCCCGAGTAGATTCGTTACGCGCTGAATTGAGTGACCTGCGCCACGCTGTGACCGGGCAACCGATCGGTGGTGGCCGCGTCCGCCCGTTTCGTCAGCCCGTTTTGCGGGCCTCGATGAGGAATCGGGCGGTGTGCGCGACGAACGGGCCGTCGCGTTCGATCTGTTCGTGCAGCTCGCGCAAGCGGTCCCGGTAGTGCCCGACCGTGAAACCGGGCACCATCCAGATCACCTTCCGGAGAAAGTAGATCACGGCTCCGATGTCGTGGAACTCCGTCCGCAGCCGTTCCGAGCGCAGATCGACGACTTCCAGCCCGGCCTTCGTGGCGTCGGCGACGGCGTCGTCGGGGTGCCGGCCGCGCCGGACCTCCTCCGGCTGAGGGCCCAGGAAGTACTCGACGAGCTCGAAGACGCTCGCCGGACCGACCTGCTGGGAGAAGTACGTTCCGCCGGGCCGCAGCACCCGTGTGATCTCGTCCCACCAGATCGTCACCGGATGCCGGCTGGAGACGAACTCGAAGGCCTCGTCGCCGAACGGCAGCGGGGGCTCGTCGGAATCCGCGACCACCACCGCGCCGAGCGGGTGCAGCAGCCGGGTCGCCTTGTCGATGTTCGGCGGCCAGGACTCGGTGGCGGCCGTCAGCGGGGGCAGCGGTCCGGCTCCGGCCAGTACCTCCCCGCCGCCGGTCTGGATGTCCAGGGCGGAGCGGACCCGGGCCAGGCGCTCCCCGAGGAGGCGCTGGTAGCCCCAGGAAGGGCGCTGCTCGCTGGCGCGGCCGTCGAGCCAGGAGAAGTCCCAGCCGTCCACGGACACGGATTCCGCTTCCGCGACGAGATGGTCGAAAGAGGGCGTCATGTCTCGATCGTCCCAGCTCGGGCGCCGCACAACCACCGGATTGATCGGGCCGGGGCCCACACCGGGCCACCCGGGGGTTCGCCTACACTGGGCGGCGGGCCGTGACTGGCGTTCGGGTGGATCACCACCGGGGAGCGGCCCGGCGTACCTCCGTACGTCGACTGCCGCGCGCCTGGGCGAACCGCGATCCCGCAGCGACGCTCAGGAGACCCCATGACGACTGCCCAGACCGTTCCCGGCGCCCAGACCGAACCCTCGGAGCAGACCGGCCCGACGGGGCGCACCGCCCGGCTGATGGACGGCACGGCCCTCGCCCGCCGCATCTCGGAGCGGACCGCCGAGTACGCCGCGAAGATCACCGAGCGCACCGGCACCGCGCCGTGCCTGGCGACCGTGCTGGTCGGCGAGGACCCCGCGTCCGTCACGTACGTCCGCATGAAGCAGAACCGTTGCGCCAAGGCCGGGATCACCTCCCGCCACGTGGAACTGTCCGCCGAGACGACCACCGAGGAACTGGTGGCCACCCTCACCGCGCTCTCCGAGGACCCGGAGATCAGCGGCATCCTGCTCCAGCACCCCGTCCCGCACCACATCGACGAGCGCGCCGCCTTCGAGGCCATCGCCCCCGGCAAGGACGTCGACGGGGTCACCATGCACTCCTTCGCCGCCATGGGCTTCGGACTGCCGGGCTTCGTCTCCTGCACCCCCGGCGGCATCATGCGCCTGCTGGAGGCCTACGACGTGGACCTGACCGGCAAGCACGCCGTGGTCGTCGGCCGCAGCGCGATCCTGGGCAAGCCCGCCGGCATGCTCCTCCTGGAGCAGAACGCCACCGTCACCTACTGCCACTCCCGCACCGTGGACCTCCCGTCGATCGTGCGCCAGGCGGACGTGCTCGTCGCCGCCGTCGGCAAGGCCGAGTTCATCCGGGGCGAGGACATCAAGCCGGGCGCCGTGGTCCTGGACGCCGGCTACAACGAGGGCAACGTCGGCGACGTCCACTTCGAGTCGGCCGCCGCCCGCGCCTCGCTGATCACCCCCGTGCCCGGCGGCGTCGGCCCGATGACCATCGCCGTGCTGCTGGAGCAGACCGTCCAGGCGGCCGCCGCCCAGGCCGGACTGGCGCTCGCGGACCTCTGACCCCCGCCGCGCTGCCCTCCGGTACGACCAACGTCCCGGGCCCTCGGGCCCGGGACGTCGCGTATCCGGCGGTAACGGGCCGAAAGACCGATCCCGGCCGGGGCCCCCGTCGCTGCAATGAATATGTGAACGCATCGATGGACATGCAGAAGAAGCGCCACCCGCGCGGGCTCGCCACCCTCGTCCTCGCGGAGCTCTGGGAGCGCTTCAGCCTCTACGGCATGGTCGCCATCCTCGTGCACTTCCTGGCCGCCTCCCGCGCCCACGGCGGCATGGGCCTCCACGAAGGCACCGCCGAGGCCGTCGAAGGCGTCTACATGGCGATGATCTCGCTGCTGGCGCTGCCCGGCGGCTGGATCGCCGACCGCTTCCTCGGTGCCCGCCGCGCCGTCCTGTGGGGCGGCGTGGTCATCATGGCCGGCCACGTCCTCATGGCCGTCCCGAACCCGGTCTTCGTCTGGCCCGGCCTGGTCCTCATCGTCATCGGCACCGGGCTGCTCAAGCCCAACATCTCCGCCCTCGTCGGCCGGCTCTACGCCCCCGAGGACGACCAGCGCCGCGACGCCGGCTACTCGATCTTCTACATGGGCATCAACCTGGGCGCCGTCATCGCCCCGCTCGTCGTCGGCTACCTCGGTGAGGAGGTCAACTGGCACCTCGGGTTCGGCGCCGCCGCCGTCGGCATGGCCCTCGGCCTGGTCCAGTACGTCCTCGGCGGCCGCAAGCTCTCGCGGCAGCTGCGCACGGAGCCGGTGGTCCGGCTGACCCCCGCCGAGCGGGCCAAGGTGCGCAGGTCCTCCTCGTACGGTCTCGTCTTCACGGCCGTCCTGATCGGCCTGCTGGCCGCCGCGCACGCCCTGAGCATCGACAACATCACCTTCGTGCTGACCGTCGTCGCCGTCGTGGTCCCGGCCGGGGTGCTGTACTCGATGTACCGCAGCCCGAAGATCGACCGGGTCGAGAAGACCCGGCTGCGCGCCTACGTCTGGCTCTTCCTGGCCGCGACGCTGTTCTGGCTGGTCTACGACCAGATGGGCAACGAGCTGAACCTGTTCGCCGCCCAGAAGACCGACCTGTCCCTCCTGGGCCGGCACATCCCCGCCAGTTGGACCCAGTCCCTGCCGTCCCTCTTCGTCATCGTCCTGGCCCCGGTCTTCGCCGCCTTCTGGGTCCGGCGGGGCAGGCACATGAGCACCCCGTTCAAGTTCGGCATGGCCCTGTTGCTGACCGGCGGCTCCTTCGTGGTCATGTCGGGGGCCGCGGCCATCGCCTCCAACGGCGTGAAGGTCTCGCTGATGTGGCTCGTGGGCGTGTACGTGATCCAGGTCATGGGCGAGATGTGCCTGAGCCCGGTCGGGCTGTCGGTCACCACGAAGCTCGCCCCGCGCGCCTTCACCAACCAGATGATGGGCGTCTGGTTCCTCGCCGCCGCCACCGGAGACGCCATCGGCGCGCAACTGCCGCGGCTCGACGCCGTCATCGGGCAGAGCTGGAACTTCCTCTGGCAGGGCGCGATGGTGATCGCGGCCGGTGCGGTGATGGTCTTCTTCACCCAGCGGCTCAAGGTCCTGACGGGTGAGGCGGCGGGCCGCGAGGCGGCACCGGCGGCCGCCTGAGGCGCGGCAGGGGGCCCGGGGGCACGGCAGGCGTCCCCGGGCGTGCGGGAGGCGTCCCGGTGCCCGTCGTCAGACCCCCGCGGCCTGGCGGCGGGCCTCCGCCACGATCGGGGAGGCCCGGAACTCGCGGGCCAGCTCGGTCAGCGGCCGGGAGTCCAGGCGGTACGCACCGCCGACGCCGGGCCCGGCATCGTCCGAGCGGGCCCCCACCCGGTCGGCGGCGGCCCGGCGCTGGCAGGCGGCCGCGAGCATGGCGGCGTCCGCCACCAGGGCGGCCTCCTCCTCGGTCCGGCCCTGGGCGCGGGCGGCCCCGTACGCCTCCTCGCGCACGGCGGGGTCGAACCAGTACACGAGCGCGAGGATGCCGTCGTCGATCACCGATTCGCGGTGGATCAGCCGGATGCCGACCGGCGACCACCAGGTCAGCGGCACGGGCCGCATCCCGCACGGGGAGAACCCGCGCAGTGCCGCCCAGAGCGGCCGCAGCCGCCGGTAGCGGCTGTAGTCCTGCCAGGGGGCCGAACCGCCGACCAGCGGCACGATGAACCCGGAGCCCACCAGCAGGGCCGTGGCGGCGCCCAGCAGCGGTGCCACGTAGGTGGACAGGTAGTCCAGGTCCCCGCCGCTCCAGTGCGCGCCCAGCGCGGTCCACTTGGCGACGAGGAAGCCCATGTCGAACGCGCCTCCGAGCATGACCAGCGCGAGTCCGGTGCGCAGCGGACGCAGCGAGGGCGTGGGCGGGTTGAGCCGGCGCAGCCACTTCCAGCACAGCGTCGTGAGCGCGACGGCGCTCACGGTGTGCGCCGACAGGTAGCAGATGATCATCTCGCGCAGCCAGGGCGTGTCGGCGTAGTACGTGTCCAGGTCCCGCAGCCGCTCGACCGGAGCCTCGCCCATGGCGAACAGGAGGACGATCGCCACCGCCACGGCCCCGTACGCGGCCACGGTCAGGCGGGTGGCCCGGCGCACGCCCGGGCTCGGGGTGCCGCTCCAGTGCAGGATCAGCACGATGCACGCGCCCGAGAAGGCGGTGAGCAGGCCGTAGACCAGGGGCGCCGAGAAGTTGACGACGCCGGTCAGCCGGTTGACGGCGACGATCGTCGGAGGCGCCGAGAGGAACACGGCGAGCGAGCCCACGACGAGGAGGGTGCACACGGCACGCATGAGGGGCTGGTCCCAGCCCCGGCGTAAGGTCGGCGCCTTGACGACCAGGGCCACGGCGATCACCGCCCCCGGCACGTAGAGGACGAGGCCTTCGATCATCGCGCCTGTCCGACGGGGTCGGCGGGTCCGGCGGTACCGGCGGTGTCGGCGGTGTCGGTGGTGTCGGCCCCGGAGCCCTCCGCGGGGGCGGCGGCCGGCCCGTCCTGGTCCAGGCCCGCGACCGTCCGCTCGGCGGCCGTCAGCGGCGCCGCCTTCAGGGCGCCCCGCTCCGAGGCGCGCAGCACCTCCCAGATCACCGAGGGGCGGACCCAGTACGTGGGCGCCCGGTTCATGGTGATGACCTGGAGCAGGGCGGCGGTGAGCGAGGCCTTGGTGGTGGCGCCGGTCATCAGCCGGTCCACGTACCCGTTGAGCAGTCCGGCCCCGGCGCGCGGCTTCACGCCGGTGGCACCCGGGTACAGGATGTCCTGCGAGGTGGCCAGGTCCCAGGCGACGGCCACCTGCGGGGCGATGACCCGCTGCGCCTCGCGGCCGATGGCCGGGTGCGAGAGGCCCTTGGCGCGCAGCAGCGTACGGACGGCCAGCACGCCCTGGGCGGCGACCGTCATGCCCTGGCCGTAGAGCGGGTTGAAGGTGGCGACCGAGTCGCCGACGGCGAAGAAGCCGTCGGGGAGGTCGGCCTTCTCGAAGAAGATGCGGCGGTTCGCGGTGCCCTGGGTGACGGAGACGTCGGTCAGCGGCTTCTTGCCCTCGAGGAGCTCGCCGACGATGGGGTCGCGGACCCCCTTGGCGAACGGGATGAACTCCTCGGGGTCGGCGGTGGGCTGACCGCCGCGGGTGCCGGACAGGGTGGCCTGCCAGCGGCCGTTCTCGATGGGGACGATCGTCGCGGTCCGGCCGGGCACGGGCACCCGCGGGTCGGACTGCACGTTGACGATGGGGAAGCCCATGGCGTGCGCGCCGTCGGGCGCCTCGAAGATGCGGGTCGCGTAGACGAGCCCGGAGTCCACCCCTGCCTCCTTGAGGCCGCTCACGCCGAGCGCCTCCAGCCAGGTGCGGGCCCGGGAGCCGCGGCCGCTCGCGTCGACCACGAGGTCGGCGGTGACCAGGCGGTTCGACCCGTCGGCGGTGTCCACGCGGACGCCGGTGATCCGGTCGGCGGTGCCCTCCAGGCCCCGGACGCGGCTCTGCTGGAGGGTGGTGACCCCGGCCAGCCCGATGACGCGGGAGCGGATCACCGAGTCGAGCAGGTCGCGGCTGCACGAGATGTTGAACTGCATCTCGCCGTGGCGCGGCAGCCAGCCCTGGGCGGTCTTGGTGACCAGGTCGGTGGGCAGGCTGCGGCGGAAGGCGCCGGCCGCCGTCCAGTCGTCGGTGATCCCGGGGAGGATCGCCTCGATGGCGCGCGCGCCACCCGACCACAGGAGGTGGGTGTGACGGGCCTGGGGGAGTCCGCGGCGGGGCTCCGGCCCGTCCGGCAGCGTGTCCGCCTCGATGATCGTGACCGTCGCGTGCTCGGCGAGGACGGCTGCCGCGAGCAGGCCGGACAGGCTGCCGCCGATGACGACGGCGTGCCGGGGCGGGAAAGACTTGGTCATCGTGGTGCTCTCTGTCAGGGCCGTGCGAAGGGGCATCGGCGGAGGAAGTGCGTCGGCGGGGAAGGCGGCGGTCAGCCGCCGTGCACGGTCACCGGGGCCGCGCTCAACGTCCCCAGCCGAACGAGCTCTTGATCCGTTCGATCGCTTCGGGGACCTGTTCCTCCCGGGGTGGTGGGAGGAACTCCTTGAGGATCTTGCCGAGGTGCAGGCCGAAGGTCTCCGCGCGGACCTCCGCGGGATCCTCCCGGTCGGCGGGGGTGGCCGCCTGCCGGACGACGGACCTCAGCAGCCCCCGGTCGGAGCCGAGCAGTCCGGCGAGACCGCCGGGGCGTCCGGTCAGCCGGGCGGCGACCGCGATGCCCGGACCGTGGCGGTCGCAGGTGCCCTCGTCCACGTGCCAGAGCTCGTGGCAGGCGATGACGAGCTGGTGTTCGGGACGGGTGCGCTCCTCGATGACGAGGAGGTCGCGCTCCTCCAGACCGAGCCACAGGCCGCTGGCCGTGTCGGGAGGGAACGAGGCGAACCGGAACTCGACCGGGCGTCCGCCGCGCACGCGCCCGTAGGCGCCGCACAGGGCCCCGATGATGTCGGCGGCCTCGGCCGGCGGGGTCAGGTCCGCGGCCGCCCGCAGGTCTTCGCCGAGCTTCCGCATGGCCCGTGTGGTCCTCATCGCGCTTCCCCCTCGGCGGTTCCTGCGTGGTCGGTGCGGTCGTGCGCGCCGCGCGGGATGGGCGCGGCCGGGCCGCCCAGCTGTCCCTCCCGCGCGAGCAGATCGTCCAGGTGGTCGGCCAGTGACTTCCAGCCCGCCGGGGAGAGCCGGCCCGCCCGCGTGACGATGCTGCGCACGTCGTGCGAGCGCATCACGGCGAGCATCGGGTTCTCGGCGGGCCGCTCCGCCGACTCCAGCTCGCGCTCGATCCCGGCGAGGGCGGCGGCCAGCGCCTCGGCGTCGTCGGCCAGCAGGAATCCGCTCTCGACCCCGTAGAAGCGCTGGATCCCGGCGGCCGCCGAGAGGTTGGGCAGTCCCTCGCCCTGGGCGAGGCGGGTCAGGGACTGGCCGGACGCGTCGAAGGAGCCGGCGATGGCGGAGAGGGAGTGGGGCTGCCCGTCCTCCCGGGGACGGGTGCGGCGCAGGTGCTCGAACCGGAGGCGCACCTGTTCCTTGAGCGGGAGCCGGGGCGGATTCCCGTCGAGGGTGAGCCGGATGGTCTGGGGCGTGATGCCGGTGAGGTACGAGAGGTGGTCGAGGTCGCAGGACGCGCCGGCCCCCCGGCCGGCCGACCCGGATCCCGGCCCGGTGATGGCCAGGGCCCGCTCCACCGCGCTCTTGCAGTCGGCGAGCAGGAAGCCGGCGTACACCCCGAAGAACCGCTGTACGCCGGCCGCGTGGCCGAGCCGGGGCAGTCCGGTGCCCGCGTTGAGCGGACCGAGGGAGGCGCCGGGGGCGTCGAAGTCCTCGGCGATGGCGGCGAGCGGCCATTCGCGGCCGTGCTTGTCGAGGCGGGTGGCGCGCAGCCGCAGGAAGCGCCGGTGCACCCGCTCGTACAGCGGCAGTTCGTCGGCGGTGCCGGCCAGCACCCGGGGGATGCGCGCCGGTTCGATCCCGGACAGGTGGCTGAGCCGCTCCACGGCGAGCACGTGCGCCGGGTCCTGGCCGCGGCGCTCCGCCGACGCCACGACGCGGGCCCAGGCCGCGGTGAGGTCGGGTCGGGCGGCGGCTGGCACCGGGTGTTTCTCCGTCAGTAGAGAGAAGGTTCGATCTGGTTGCGCTGTGTGAAGCCTAGCCCCCGGTTCCGTGGTGGAACAGGGAGACCCCCAACCTTTCTTTCCGTCCGTCTCAAAAAACGTGGGGACGCAGAGCCGCCCGCGGCGGCCATGACCCCGGAGGTAATCGACCCGGCCGGAGCCCCGGCGGCACAGTGGAGCCATCGGGTTCCGGGACCGCGCACTCGGCTCCGGAACCCGGGTCATACGTACCCCACCAGCGCATTCGATCCTCGACGGAGGCTGATCCGCCATGTCCGCAACCCTGCTCGCCGCCGTAGCCCGCACCACCGTCCCGCAGACCGCGCTGCGCCGCGTGCTCGCCCTCGACGCCGTCGTCACCGGCGCCAACGGGCTCGCCTACGCGGCCTTCTCCGCCCCGCTCGGCCGGCTGCTCGGGGTCGGACAGGGCCTGCTGCTGGAGCTCGGCGTCCTCCTGGCGCTCTACGGCGCCGGCGTCGGCCTGCTCGCCTCCCGCCGGCGGCCCCAGGCCTTCCCCGTGAAGCTCGTCATCGAGACCAACTACGTCTGGGCCGCGCTCAGCCTGGTCGCCCTCGTCGTCTGGTTCACCCCCACCGCCGCCGGGGCGGTGTGGATCCCGGCGCAGGCGCTCACCGTCGCCGGCTTCGCGCTCCTGCAGCAGCTCGCGCTGCGCGCGGACTCAGGGCGCCAGTGACCGCAGGTACTTCACCGTCGCGGGGTCCGCGGGGAGCAGGGTCTCGATGGCCAGCTCGGCGACGGTCACGTCCATCGGCGTGTTGAAGGTGGAGATGGAGGAGACGAAGGAGAGCAGGTGCCCGTCGTGCTCGATCCGCAGCGGAAGCGCGATGTACGGAACCGCTTCCTCCGGTTCGCTGTCGCCGGGCCGGTCCGCCACGGGGTAGGCCGCCACCTCCTCGTACAGGGCGCGCAGCGGAGCCGAACGGACCAGCGCGATCTGCCGCTCCATCTGCGCCAGCAGGTGCCCCCGCCACTCCCGCAGGTTGTGGATCCGCGCCGCCAGGCCGTCCGGATGCAGGGTCAGCCGCATCGCGTTGAGCGGACCGGCCAGCAGGTGCTCGGGCAGCCCGTCCATCAGCATCATGATGCCCCGGTTGGCCGCCACCACGTTGTACGTCGCGTCCACCACCAGGGCCGGATACGGCTCGTAGCCGGCCAGCAGCCGCTCCAGCCCCTCGCGCAGCACCCCCATCGACGGGTCGTCCAGCGGGGTGTGCGCGTACCGGGGCGCGTAACCAGCCGCCACCAGAAGGGTGTTGCGGTCCCGCACCGGCACGTCCAGCCGGTCGGCGAGCCGCAGCACCATCTCCTCGCTCGGGCGGGAGCGGCCGGTCTCCACGAAACTGATGTGCCGGGAGGAGGAGTCGGCGCGGCCCGCCAGTTCCAGCTGGCTGATCCCGCGCCGCTCCCGCCATGTGCGCAGCAAGGCGCCCACCGTCGATGGCGCAGTAGTCGTCATGACACGACGTTAACCCAGCCGGCTCAGCCGACGTCGAAGGCGTTGCGCAGGCCGAGCCGGTAGCGCCACCGGTCGTTGCGCTTGAAGGCCTCCACCTCCGGGGCCCGGTACAGCGGCCGGACCGTACACCGCGCCGCCGTCGAACCATCCCGGTCCAGCAGAGAGTTGACGGCCGCGCGGGCCGAGGCGTTGGCGCCCTCCATCGTCGCGAGGTCGATGTCGACCGAAACGTAGTCCCCGCTGAGGAAGAAGTTGGGGACGCGGGTGCCCGCGCTCGGCCGGTTGTGGAAGGTCCCCGTCGGGTGGATCAGCAGCTGGTCCTGGTTGGTGGGGTTCGGGGTTCCGGTCCCGTCCACCCCCGGGTCCAGGAACCACGAGTGCAGCTTCCCGTCCGAAAGCAGCGTCCTGCCGGTGTCGTTGAGCGAGGCCTTCAGCTGCGCCCACACCTCGCGGGCGATCTCCTCGCGGGTGCACTGTTTGGCCGTCTTCCCGTACAGGATTCCGGGCTTGTCCCATTCGGAGATGTCCACGGACAGGCAGTCCACCGCGACCCCGTCCCCGTAGTCGGCGGGGAAATCGCGCGCCGGCCAGTGCTCGGCCTGCTGGATCGCCGTCAACGACCAGGGCGAATCGATGCAGTTGAGGTGTCCGTGGACGAGGGGTGCGCGCTCGGTGAGATAGAACTGGATGCCCGTCATCCAGTCGGTCTCCAGCTTGTCGCAGCGGCCCAGCATCGGATCGGCCGCCCGCAGCGCGGGGCTCCAGGTGCGGCGGGCGTGCTCGACGGGCAGCGCGCTGACGTAGTGGTCGGCCGTGACGGTCCGGGCGGCGCCGGCCGGGTCCTCGACGAGGACCCCGCTCACGCGGCCGTCCCCGTACCGCACCTCGCGTACCGTCCACCCGATCTTGAACTCCACGCCCAGCGACCGCAGATGGGCCTCCCACGGGTCGATCCACGCCTCGTTGGTCGGCAGGTTCAGGATCCGGTCCGGCGGGCCGTCCGCGCCCCGCCCCAGCAGGTTGAAGACGAAGGCCTCGCCGAGCGTGCCGACCGTCCGGGTGGAGGCCTCCTCCGCCTTGGTCGCCACGATGTTGCGCGTGACGCCGATCGCGAGGATCCGCTGGTACTCGCTCGACATCTGCGCGGCCCGGGTGAACTCCCACCAAGGGGTGCGCTCCCACTGCTCGTTGCGCCGTTCGTCGCAGCTGGTGAGGAAGACGAGCGCGCGGTCCACGAAGTACGCCGTCTCGTGCAGCGGGAGACGGACCAGCGACTGGAGGATCCCGGTGAGGGCCCGGCGCAGTTCGTCGGGGGTCAGCTCAGCGGGGGAGTGGTCGGGCCACGGGATGGGCGCGCGCAGGTCCTCGCGGCCGGCCGCGCGGGCGAACATCATCTCGCGCGGGGCGACCAGGTTGTCCCAGACCCCGTTGACGTTGCCGGGGAAGGGGATGCGCCGCATCGTGTCCGGCAGGTTGTGGTAAATGCCGGGGATGAAGCGGAAGCCGTGCTCGGCGGGGCGCGGGCGGCGGCCGCCGCGCGCACTGCCCGGGACGTCCATGCTGCGGGCCTTGCCGCCGAGCGCCCGGCGCTCGTACACGGTGACCGCGTAGCCGCGTTCGGCCAGTTCGTGCGCCGCGGTGAGGCCGGCGACCCCGCCGCCGAGGACGGCGACGCTGCGCGCCTGCCCGGCCGCGGCGGGCCCGGGGGCGGCCGCGGTGCGGGCCGGGGCGGCTTCGGCCGGGGCGGCCACGGCCCCGGCGCCGGTCAACGCGCCGGCGGTGGCCGCGGCTCCCGCGATGAACGTGCGCCTGGAATTGCCTGTGCGCGTCACGATGGTGTCCCCTCGATACCCGGTCGATACCCAGCGGTATTACCGGCGGTAACAGTCACGTCCGGCGCAGGAGCATAGGGGTGGCGCGGTGGTCACGGAAGGCACGGAAGTACCCG
This sequence comes from Streptomyces sp. NPDC054956, assembly GCF_053609185.1. Classification (NCBI taxonomy): domain Bacteria; kingdom Bacillati; phylum Actinomycetota; class Actinomycetes; order Kitasatosporales; family Streptomycetaceae; genus Streptomyces; species Streptomyces sp. NPDC054956. Next base: position 20,651 of record NZ_JBSGXB010000116.1, read on the forward strand.
CACGCACTATGGCGCGAAACCTTCCCTGTGGCCCGAGCTGTGGGAACCTTGACTTCACGTCAGGTCAATCGGGCAGTCGTGTACGGGGAAGGAGCCTGCGGATGTCGAGAGAGCCGCTTTCGCAGAAGGAGATCGAGGACCGGTTGCGGGAACTCCCGGGCTGGGCCTTCGAGGACGACCGGATCGTCCGCACCTACCGGCTGGGCGGCCACTTCGCGGCCAGCGCCCTCGTCAGTCATATCGCCGCCGTGCAGGAGGAGTTGAACCACCACTCCGACCTCACCCTCGGCTACAACACCGTCCGCGTCTCCGTGAACACGCACGACGCCGGGGACGCCGTCACCGACGCCGACTTCACCCTCGCCGAACGCGTCGAATCCCTCGCCCCCGCCCACGGCGCCGCCTGATGGCGACGGCACGACCCCTGCTCGACTACGACGCCGAGGCCGGGGCCTACGACGCCACGCGCGGCGGCGTCCCGCGCGCCGAGGCCGCCGCCGCGGCGGTCCTCGGCCTGCTCCCCGCCGGCACCGGCACCCTGCTCGACCTCGGCTGCGGCACCGGCATCGTCACCACCCGGATCGCCGCGGCCCGCCCGGGGCTGCGGGTCCTCGGCGCCGACGCCTCGTACGGGATGGCCGCCATGGCGCGCTCCCGGGGGGTCCCGGTGGTCCTCGCCTCAGGGA
>NZ_JBSGXB010000117.1:0-21287 GCF_053609185.1 Streptomyces sp. NPDC054956
CCCGATTACTGGACGTCCTCGGGTGCCTCGACAACGCGGCGAGGTGCGGTGCCGGGCGGCGCGGGTCAGGCAAGATCCGAAAGAGACGACCTAGCGCATCGCGCGGACCGCCCTCGCCTCCTCGGGAGCTGCGGGGGCGGCCGGGCCGAAGAGCCTCAGCCGGTGGGCCAGGGCGGCGGCCTCGCCGCGGCCCGCGACTCCCAGCTTCGCCAGGATGTTCGAGACGTGCACGCTGGCCGTCTTCGGGGAGATGAAGAGCTCCTCGGCGATCTGGCGGTTGGTGTGGCCCGCCGCGACCAGGCGCAGCACGTCCCGTTCGCGGCTGGTCAGGCCCAGTGCCTCGACGGGGTCGACGTCCGGGGAGGGGGCTCTGGGGGTGTCCACGGGGGTGAGCGGGAGTCTGGCGCGCTGTGCGAGCAGGGCCAGGTCCTCGCGGAGCCGGCGGGCGCCGAGCTGCTCCGCCGTCGCGTAGGCCTCGCGGAGCAGTTCGCCCGCGGTCTCCCGGTCGCCGCCGGAGACGAGGTGGGCCTCCACGAGCCGGTGGCGGGCCCTGGCCAGCAGGTACGGGCGCTCCAGCGGGCGCACGGCCTCCTCGACGGCCGCCCAGTCGGCGACGGAGTCCTGGTCCTCGGCGCGCAGCAGCTCGGCCCGGAGGTACTCGGCGTGGGCGGTCCACACCGGGACCGGGGTCGCCAGGCTACGGGCGGCGGTGCGCAGGACGGTCAGCGCCTCCTCCTGGCCGGCTTCGGCGGCCGGCAGGCCCCGGGCGTCGGCCTCGGCCGTGGCGGCGGCGAGCAGCAGCGGCCAGGCGTAGCGGTGGTGGCCGAGCGGGAAGCCGTAGGCGATGGCCTCGGCGACCTGCGCGCGGACGTCGGCTATCCGGCCCTCCCCCGCGGCCACGCCGATCCCGAGGCGGAACATCGGTATCCGGTGCTGGGGCTGGCCGTCGTGGGCCCCGAAGTGGGCGCGGGCGGCGGCGAGCTGGCCGGCGGCCTCGGCGAGTTCGCCGCGGGCCAGGGCCAGGTAGGAGAGGCGCGCGGCGGCCGCGGCGCGCGGGGCGGCGCTGCTGACCAGGCTCAGGGTGAGCCGGGCCTCCTTCGCGGCCTCCTCCCAGCGGCCGAGGCTGTAGAGGCTCTCCGCCATGTTCCCGCGGACCCAGGCCTCGGAGTCCATGAGCTGGGACTTCTTGACCAGTGCGGCACCTTGTTCCGCCAGTTCCACGGCTTCGCGGGACCGGCCCATGCTTTCCAGCTGAGAGGTGAGGTTGATATGAGCACGCCCCGTCAGTGCGCCGAGGCCGAGTTCGGTGGCCCGGTCCTTGACCGCGTACATCTCCGCGAGGCCGCGCTCGGGTTCCCCGGCGTCGGTGAGCAGGGTGCCGATGGTGATCCGGGCGTTGAGCTCCGTCTCCTCGGCGCCGACCATCCGGGCGTACTCCACGGCGCGTTCGGCGGCGGCGAGGTTCTCGGGGCCCGGGTCGTGGAGCATGCCCCAGCTCGCGGCCCGGACGAGGACCTCGGCGTGCACCTGGGACGGGGGCAGCCCGCGCACGAGGTCCTGCGCCGTGGCGAGTTCCTCCCAGCCGTCGCCCCGGGCGAGGCTGGAGACGAGCCGGGAGCGCTCGGTCCAGAACCAGGCGGCGCGCAGCGGGTCGTGGCCGTCGTCCAGCGAGCGCAGGGCGATCTTGGTGATCTTCAGGGCGCGTTCGCGTTCGCCGCCGAAGCGGGCCGCGACGGTGGCCTCGGCCAGCAGGTCGAGGCGCTGCAGCGGGGTGGTCTCGGGATCGCAGCCGCAGGGCGGGTACACCTCGGTGTAGTCCGCCGGGCGCAGTTCCTCACGGACCTCCTCCGGTACGCCCTCCCACAGGTCCATGGCCCGTTCCAGCAGCCGCAGCTGCTCGGAGTAGGCGTGCCGGCGCCGGGCGGCCACCGAGGCGGCGAGGACCGCGGGCAGCGCCTTGACGGCGTCGTTGGCGTAGTACCAGTAGTTGGCGAGCCGGATGACGCGCTCCTCGGCGCGGGCCAGCGATTCGTCGGCCTCCAGCGCCTCGGCGTAGCGGCGGTTGACCCGGGCGCGTTCGCCGGGCAGCAGGTCGTCGGAGACGGCCTCGCGGACCAGGGAGTGGCGGAAGCGGTAGCCGTCGCCGTCGGAGGTGGCGAGGAGGATGTTGGCGCCGACCGCCGCGCGCAGGGCCTCGATCAGTTCGTCCTCGGTGAGCCCGGTGACGGCGCGCAGCAGGGCGTACTCCACCGTGGAGCCGCCCTCGGCGACGATGCGCACGACGCGCTGCGAGGCGTCCGGGAGGACTTCGACGCGCACGAGGAGGAGGTCGCGCAGGGATTCGGTGAGGCCGGTGAGGCAGCCGCTGGAGCGGGAGGCGACGAGTTCCTCGACGAAGAAGGCGTTGCCGTCGGAGCGGTCGAAGACCGATTCGACGAAGTCCTCGTCGGGCTGCGAGGCGAGGATGCCGGCGAGCTGGCGGCGCACCTCGGCCCGGTTGAAACGGGGAAGTTCGATGCGCTGGACGGTGCGCAGCCGGTCCAGTTCGGCGAGGAGCGGGCGCAGCGGGTGGCGGCGGTGGACGTCGTCGGCACGGTAGGTGGCGACCAGGACGAGGCGGCCGCTGCCCAGGGCCCGGAAGAGGTAGGAGAGCAGGTGCCGGGTGGAGGTGTCCGCCCAGTGCAGGTCCTCCAGGACGAGGACGACGGTGCGGTCGGCGGCGAGCCTCTCCAGCATCCGGGCCGTCAGCTCGAAGAGCCGGGCGGTGCTCTCCTCGTCGTGCGGGCCGCGCGGGGTCTCGCCGAGTTCGGGGAGGATGCGGGCGAGCTCGTCCTCCTGGCCGGCGGCCGCCGCGGCCAGTTCGGCGGGGAGCAGCCGGTGCAGGGTGCGCAGGGCAGTCGAAAACGGGGCGAAGGGAAGTCCCTCCGCCCCGATCTCCACACAGCCTCCTACGGCGACGACCGCGCCGCGGCGGTCGGCCTCGCAGAGGAACTCCTCGGTGAGGCGGGTCTTTCCGACCCCCGCCTCGCCGCCGATGAGCAGTGCCTGCGGCTCCTGCCCGCCGGCGGCGCGCGTCAGAGCGTCGGTGAGTATGGCCAGTTCGTCGGCTCGGCCGACGAACACCGGGCTGACAGATCTGGTCTCCACGCCGCCGAGCATCGCACAGAGGCCCTGCTCATCGGCACTCGTTATCGGTGCGCTTCTCATCACGCGGGTTTCCACGCGGTCCCCGGCGCCGGCTACGCGGCGCGGGTGAAGCTGCCCCGCAGGCTCCTCACCGGCCTTTCGGATTCCTGGAACCGAGTGAAGACGCGGCGGGCCTTCTTCGCTTCCCGGATCAGGCGGTACTCGTCGGCCTGGCGGATGAGGTCCTCGCGGCGGGCGGTGGCGATCTCGTACTCGAACATCTCGTACTCCCTGGTTGCTTCTCCCGGACACCTCGTTCGGTGTGATCCAAGATTCGCTTCCCAGGGGGTACCGGCACATCGGGAGCATGCCGCATCTCCGCGGGCCAGGGGTCCTTAGTCCAGGGCCGAAGGTCCCTGAGGTGGACTAAGGCAGTGCCTAGTGCCGTGGCCGGGCGATGGCGGAGGGCTTAGGCGGCGGGGGCCGTCGGGAGGGGGAGGAAGTACATGACGGCGAAGACGACCACGCCGATGACGCCGAGGATCACGGCGGCCCAGGACACGGCGCGGACCCAGACGGGGAGCGTGCGGCCGGGGGCGCCGAAGGCCGGGCGGGCCAGGACGAAGACGGCGACGAGCAGCGCGATCGTCGACAGGACGCCGTTGACCAGGGCGGTCATGTGCCAGGCGTTGCCGTACAGGGCCTCGATCTTCGCCTCGGTGCTGCTGGTGGCGGCGTTGGCCGAGTCGATCTGGCCGATGAGGGTCGTGCGCTCGGCCAGGACGCGGGAGACCCAGCTGCCGCTGAGGGCTATCAGGCCGAGAGCGGCGGCGAGGATGGCCGAGGCTCCGGCGGCGACGCCGTTGCCGTGCTCGGCTTCGTCCGCTCCTTCGAGCTCGTCGAGCTCGTCGGCCTCGTCGCCGAAGGAGGGGGCGGTCTCCCCGTCGGGGATCTCCTCGGCGGTGACGGGGGTGACGTCGGCGGCCCGGGTGCTCGTCGCGTCGGTGGTGTCGGCCTTCGTCAGGTCGGCCGGGGAGTCCGCCTCGGGAGCGGTCGGGGCGGGGGTCTTGGTGGTGTCCATGCGGGGCACCGTAGGCGGCTTGTATGAGAGGTTCCTGAGAATCCGGCGGGTCCGCCCGCGCCGCTCCGCCCCGGCCCCTCGGGGGGACCGGGAGCGGGTGCGGCAACGGGTGCCGTCGCGGGCCCGGTTACCCGGCCGGGGCCGGGGGCCACTCGTGGGCGAGGACCGACCAGATCTCGGTGTCCTGGCGTACGCCGCGGTAGAGGTCGTTCTCCCGCATGACGCCCTCACGGGTCATTCCGAGACGCTCGGCGGCGGCGATGCTCTTCTTGTTCCCGGAGGCGACGTGCCACTCGACGCGGTGCATGCCGCGCTCGCGGAAGGCCCAGTCGATGATGGTCCGGCAGGCCTTGGTGACCAGGCCGCGGCCGACCATGGCGGGCTCCAGCCAGCAGCCGGCCTCGCAGGTGCCGCTCGCGGTGTCGAAGGTGCGGAAGAGGACCCCGCCGACGAGGAGCCCGTCGACCCGGATGCCGTAGAGCCGCCCGGTGTCGGTGGCCGCCTTCTGCGCGTACGCCGCCAGGTAGGACCGGGCCCCGTCGAGGTCGGCGACGACGTCCGGCAGTCCCACGAACTGGCCGATGTGTTCCCGGCCTCGGTCCATGTGCGCCAGGAGCTCCTCGGCGTGCCGGATCTCCAGCGGGAACAGCTGGGCGCCTTCGGCGAGGTCTATCGAGAACATGCGGGCTCGTCCTTGGGGTTCGGGCGGCGGTCGGCCGGATCACCTGGATGCTGTGGCGGGCTCGGAGCCGTCGTCGCTCGTGGCCGCGGAGGTACCGGCCCGCTGTGCCGGAAGTGTCGCACGCGGCCGGCACTCGGGGGGTTCGATGCTGATGCGGGGCAGCCGGCGGTCCAGCCAGGCCGGCAGCCACCAGTTGGCGGCGCCGAGCATGTGCATCAGGGCGGGGACGAGCAGGGTGCGCAGGACGAACGCGTCGAGGGCCACGGCCGCGGCCAGCGCGATGCCGAACATGGCGATGAGCCGGTCGCCGCTGAGTACGAAGGCCAGGAAGACGGAGATCATGATGACCGCCGCCGAGTTGATCACCCGGCTGGTCTCGGCGAGGCCGACGCGGACGGCCCGCTTGTTGTCCCCGGTCTCCAGCCACTCCTCGTACATCCGGCTGACGAGGAAGACCTGGTAGTCCATGGAGAGCCCGAAGAGCACCGAGACCATGATCACCGGCAGGAAGGGCTCGATGGGCCCGGCGCTTCCCAGGCCCAGGGCTTCGCTGCCCCAGCCCCACTGGAAGATCGCGACGACGACTCCGAAGGAGGAGGCGACGGCGGCGACGTTCATGGCGGCCGCCTTGACCGGGATGCCGATGGAACGGAAGGCCAGCAGCAGGAGCACGCAGCCCAGCGCGATGACCACGCCGACGAAGAGCGGCAGCTTGCCGATGATGACCTCGGCGAAGTCGTCGTAGCCGGCGGTCACGCCGCCCACGTGGACCTGCATGGAGTTGCCGTGCCCGGCGCGCGGGACGACCTCCTGGCGCAGCGTGTCGACCAGGTCGCTCGTGGCCCGGGACTGCGGCGAGGAGTCCGGTACGACGGTGACGAAGGCCGTGTCGCCGCTCCGGTTGAAGACGGCCGGTCCGGCGGAGGCCACGCCCTTGGTCGTACGGAGCGATTCGGCCAGGCGGTCCACGGCCACCCGGTCGCCGGCGCCGTCGAGGCGGGCGACCACGGTCAGCGGGCCGTTCATCCCCGGGCCGAACCCGTCCGCGAGGAGGTCGTAGGCCTTGCGCGTGGTGGAGGTGGCCGGGTTGTTGCCCTGGTCGGAGGTGCCGAGGTGGAGGGAGAGCGTGGGCAGGGCCAGTACCACCATGACCGCCGCGGCGAGCAGGCCGAGCAGCTTGGGGTGGCGTTCGACGAAGGCCGACCAGCGGGCGGCGAAGCCGGTGACCGACTCCGGCCGCGGGCCCTCGGCCGCCAGCCTGCGGCGCTCGCGGCGCGAGAGGGCGCGCGTGCCGATGTACGAGAGGAGGGCGGGCAGCAGGGTCACCGAGGCGGCGACCGTCAGGACCACGGTGAGGGAGGCGGCTATCGCCACGCCGTTGAGGAAGTTCAGCCGCAGCACCAGCATGCCGAGCAGGGCGATGCAGACGGTGGCCCCGGCGAAGACGACGGCCCGGCCGGTGGTGGCGACGGCGTTCTCCGCGGCCTCCTCGACCGGGAGACCGCGCTGGAGGCCCTTGCGGTGGCGGGTGACGATGAACAGCGCGTAGTCGATGCCCACGCCGAGGCCCACGAGGGTGCCCAGCATCGGGGCGAAGTCGGCGACCGGCATGGCGTGCCCGAGGAGGGTGATGCCGAAATAGGCGGTGCCCACGCTGACCAGGGCGGTCGCGATGGGCAGCAGGCTGGCGGCGAGCGAGCCGAAGGCCAGGAAGAGCACGAGGGCGGCGATGACCACGCCGATCACTTCGGCGAGGTGCGCGCCGGGGGCCTCGGTGAGGCCGATGGCGCGGCCGCCGAGTTCGACCTGGAGGCCGTCGGCCTCGGTCACCGGGTTCTTCGCCGCGTCGACCACGGCCTTCGCCTCGGCCTTGGGGACCGAGTCGGCCTGCCGGTCGAAGGTGACCACGGCGTGGGCGGTGCGTCCGTCGGCGCTGATCCTGGCGGCGCTCTCGGGTTCGGGGCCGTAGGGGCCGGCGACCGATCCGACGCCGGGCAGCCCGGCTATCGAGTCGAGCGCCCGCGCCATGCGTTCCTCGACGGCGGGGGTCCGCACGCTCTGATGGTCCGGGGCCCGCCACACGATGGTGTCGGAGTCGCCGCCCTGACCGGGGAAGCCCTCGCGGAGCAGGGCGTGCGCCTTGCTCGACTCGGTGCCGGGGACCTCGTAGTCGTTGGAGAACGCCGTTCCGGCGCCGATCGCGGCCGCGGCGGTCCCGCCGAACGCGAGGAGCCAGATCAGGACGGCGACGAGGCGGTGCCGCATGCACCACCGTGCGATTGCTGCCAACGGACGAGCTCCCTGGTGGTTCGGATCTTCACCGGGAACGGCCCGTCGCAAAGAACGCTTGAACACTGAACGCTGAACGTCTCAAAACTTACGGTCTACACAGGTCTACACCTTCACGATCTCAGCGTTCCGTGATCGTTGGCGGCCTTCGTGGGCATCGTCACAGCGGGCCGGACAGGTGCGGGACCATGGTCACACGGGGTCCGGAGCGGAGGTCCGGCCGGGCCGGTCCTCGGTCCGGTCCTCGGTCCGGTCCTCGGGCCGGCCCTCGGGCCGGTCCTCGGTCCGGTAGCCGGGCAGCGAGGGCCAGCGCACGGTGAGCACCACCGAGTCCTCCTCCGCGTACCAGGAGTGGTCCACCCCCTGCCCCCACACGCAGTAGTCCCCCTGCTCGGCGAGCACGACGCTGCGGCCGGGGAACTCCAGCCGGAACCGGCCGCTGATCAGTACCTGCAGTGCCGTACGGGACTCCCCGCGCACCCATTGCGCCCGCTCCTCGCCCTTGGGGTGGACGCCCCACTTGATCTCCACGTCCTCGCTGTGGCGCGGATCACCGGGCTCCTTGAAGTGGCCGAGCAGCCAGCCCCGGTCCACGGCGGCGTCGGGTCCGGCCTTGCCGGTGTACACGGCGGGGGCGGGGGGCACGGGATCGCTCACGGGGGTGAGGCTAATGCAGTTGTGCGCGCGGGTGACGGCTGGTGAGGTGGCCGGATGACCATGGACCGAGATGACCTGCTGAAGCTGCGCGCCGAGTTCGACACCCAGATGCGCCGGGAGGCCCGGCCCGACACCGGCGGCGCGCGCGTCGAGCGGTCGGGCCCGGTCGTACGGCAGATCGAGCCCGGGCTTGCCGGCGGCAGCACCGTGCTCTGGTCGGACCTGGACGAGGCGACGGCGGACGCGGCGATCGCCGAGCAGGTCGCGTACTTCACCGCCCTGGCCGCCCGCGGCGAGATCGCGGAGCCCGAGTTCGAGTGGAAGCTCTACGACTACGACCGCCCCGCCGACCTCGGGGAGCGGCTGCGCGCGGCCGGCTTCGTGGCCGAGCCGGCCGAGACGCTGCTGATCGGCCGGACCTCGGAGCTCGCGAAGATCACGGTGGAACCGCCCGCGGGGATCACGCTGCGGGTGGTGACCGACGAGGAGGGCGTGGAGCTGATGATGCGGGCCCACCGCGGCGCCTTCGGCACGGACCGCCCGCGCATCAGGGAGCTGCTGGTGAACCTGCTGAGGGACGAGCCGGACACGATCGAGGCGGTCGTCGCGATGGCGGGCGACGTCCCGGTGTCCGCGGCCCGGATGGAGATGCGCCCGGGGACCTCCTTCGCCGGCCTGTGGGGCGGCGGCACCGTTCCCGAATGGCGCGGCCGCGGCATCTACCGGCTCCTGGTGGCCCACCGCGCCCGCGTGGCGGCGGAGCGCGGCATCCCCTACCTCCAGGTGGACGCGTCGGACGACAGCCGGCCGATCCTGCAGAGGCTGGGCTTCGAGGTGCTCGGGGTCACGGTGCCGTGGGTGTGGGAGGGCTAACCCGGCCCGACCCGGCCCGGTCCGACCCCATCCGGCCCGACCCGGTCCGACCCGGTCCGTCCCGGTGCCGGACGGGTTCGTCTTGGTCTTTGGACAGGCTTGACCATAAGACATGTTTAGGTGAGCCTTACCTCGCCTGGTCCCGCATCCGGGACCGTCCTGCCCTCGGAGCTCTTCTCATGTCGTCCCCCACCGCCGATCTGCCCTCCCGCCGCTCCCGCCTGTACGACTCCTGGTGGACGGTGGCGGCTGCGGGGATCGCGGCGATGGCCGCCCTGACGGTGTGCCTGTGGGGGTCCGTCCACGTCGAGGCCCATCCGACCCTGCACACGGCCGCGCTCTTCGCGCACCTCGCCTCGCTCGTGGTCGGGTTCGGCGCGGTCCTGTCCGCCGACTACCACGGGCTGCTGTGGGCCGTGGGCCGCTGCTCGCTCGCCGAGGCGATAGCCACCACCTCCCGGCTCCACGTACCCATATGGGCCGGCCTCGGCGGTCTCGTGGTGAGCGGGATGGTGCTGGAGCCCGATCTCGGGTCGCCGCTCACCCTGACCAAGGTCGGGCTCGTCTTCGCGCTCACCCTCAACGGCCTGCAGGCCGGTCTGCTGAGCCACCGCCTCGCGAACGTGACCACCGCCACCCGCGGGCTGCTGCTGTGGGGCGGCGCCACCGCCGTCGTCTCGCAGATCTGCTGGTGGGGCGCCGTGGTCATCGGCTTCATCAACACCAACTCCTGACGATTCGCCCGGAACGCCTTCCACGGCCCGTCCCGACGGGGCAAGATCGCAGCCATGGCAGCGACAGAACCCACCGTCCGCATCGGGCCGCCCCTCACCGGGGGCGAGCGCGAGACGCTCCGCGCGTACCTCGACTTCCACCGGGCCACCCTCGCCATGAAGTGCGACGGCCTCACCGACGAGGAACTGCGCCTCCAGGCCTCACCGCCCTCCACCCTGTCCCTGCTGGGACTGGTCCGGCACATGGCGGAGGTCGAGCGGCACTGGTTCCGCCGGACGGTGGGCGGGGCGGACATCCCGCACCTGTGGTCCGACAAGCGCGACTTCCAGGCCGCCTACGACGCCTCCGGCTCGACCCGCGCCGAGGCCTTCACGGCCTGGGAGGCGGAGGTCGAGCACTCCCGCGCGGTGGAGGCGGCCGCCGAATCCCTCGACGTGACGGCGTACGTGGTGAAGTGGGAGGAGGACGCCTCCCTCCGCACGCTCATGCTCCACATGATCCACGAGTACGCCCGCCACAACGGCCATGCGGACTTCCTCCGCGAGGCCATCGACGGCACCACGGGCGCATGACCCCGGCTCCCCGGGGCCCGGCGGTCAAGGGCGCCAGTAGCCCAGGGCGTTGATCCGGGGCTTCGGGAGGGCGAGGTCCTTGCGGAGCCAGGTGGTCAGGGTGCGGGTGGTGGTGGTGTCGCAGGCCAGCCAGACGTAGGCGGAGGCGGGGTCGGCCAGGAGGGACGGGAGTTCGGCGCGGACCCGTTCCGTCAGGGCCGCGCCGCCGGCCGTGCCGCGCTCGACGCGGCGTACGTCGTGGCGGTCCGCGTGGACGCGCAGGGGCAGTTCGGCGTCGCTCGCGTGCTGCGTCTCGAACCAGACGGTCGCCGGGGTGTCCGGGAAGGCGTCCAGCAGGGAGTTGATCGCGGGCAGCGAGGCCGGGTCACCGATCACCAGGAGCCGGGCGGGCGCCGGGTCCGGGGCCGTGAAGCCCGTGCCCTGGACGGTCGCCTCGATGGTGTCGCCCGGGGCCGCGCGGCGCGCCCAGTCGCTCGCGACCCCGTCGTGCAGGGCGAACTCCAGCGAGAAGGTGCCCGCGACCGGGTCCGGGTCGACCAGCGTGTAGGCCCGCTGGTGCGGCTTGCCGTCGGCGGCCGCGAACCAGAGCCGGACCCACATGGTCGGGTGCGGTGCCTGCCCCGCCGCGGCGAGCAGTCCGCCGTCCGACATCCGTACGCGCCGGAAGTGCCCGGTGACCTGCTCCGCCCCGGTCACCGTGAACCGGAAGTCCTTGGCCCTCATCAGTTTGAGGACCACGCCCTCCCAGCCCTTGGCCGTCTTCTCCGTCGCGCTCGTGACGCTCATCGCACCCCTGCCTTCCCCTTATAGTTAGGGCAGCCTAACTTAAATGCACTTGGGGAAGAGTGTGAGCCTAGTGAGCACCACGGACGACGCGTACGCGGACGGCGAGAACGACGAGCTCTACCGGGACACTTGGGGCGTACCGCACCTCCGCGCCCCGGACCCGCTCCGCCTCTCGTACGCCCAGGGCCGCACCACCGCCCTCGACCGCGCCTGGCAGTTGGAGATCGAGCGGCTGCGCGCCGAGGGGGCGAGCGCCTCACTGCTCGGGCCCGGCTCCGTCGCCTGGGACCGCTTCGCCCGCCAGAGCCGCCTCGCCGACACCGCGCGCCTGTGCCACGAGGCGCTCGACCCGCAGACCGCCGCCTGGGTCGGGGCGTACGTCGCCGGGGTCAACGACGGGCTCGCCGCCGGGGCCGCCCGCGACACCCGCTTCACGCACGCCCCCGAGCCCTGGGAGCCCTGGGTCCCGCTCGCCATCTGGATCTCGACCCACATCCTCTTCGCCGGCTTCGCCACGAAGCTGTGGCGCGAGCGCGTGGCCCGCGCCCTCGGCGACGAGGCCGCCACCCTCTTCGCCACCGACGGCCCCGGCACCGCCGGCAGCAACGGCTGGCTGGTGCCGGGCGACCGGACCGCCGGCGGAGCCGCGATCATCGCGGGCGATCCGCACCGGTTCATCGAGAACCCCGGCGTGTACCAGCAGATACGTATCGCCTGCCCCGAGTACGACGTCGTCGGCCTCGCCGTCCCCGGCGTCCCCGGCCTCGCCCACTTCGGGCACACCGGCAGCGCCGCCTGGGCCATCACCAACGCCATGGCCGACTACCAGGACCTGTACACCGAGGAGTTGCGGCACCTGGAGGACGGCCGGATCGAGGCCCTCGGCCCCGACGGCGCCTGGGAACCGGTCGCCCGCCACACCGAGACCATCGTGGTCGCCGGCGCGGACCCGGTCGAGGTGGAGGTACTGGAGACCGCGCGCGGCCCGGTGATCATCCGCGAGGACGAAGAGCAGGGGCAGGAGCAGGGCACCGGCCGGACCCTCTCGCTGCGCTACCCGCCCCGCGTCCGCCGCGACCTCGGCTTCGCCGCCCTGCCCGCCCTCCTGCGCGCCCGTACCGTCGCCGACATCGACGCCGCCCTGGACGGCTGGGCCGAGCCCGTCAACGTGGTCCACGCCGCCGACACCGAGGGCGGCCTGCTGCACCGCGTCGCCGGAGCCGTCCCGCTGCGCGACCCCGCGGCCCGGCTGCGCCCCGTACCCGCCTCGGACGCCCGATACGCCTGGCAGGGCTGGGCACAGACACCCGCCGAGCCGGTGCAGGGCTTCGCCGTCATGGCCAACGCCCGCGGGATCGCTTCGCCGCTGGGCGTGGAGTTCGCGCCGCCGCACCGCGCCAACCGCATCCGCGAGCTGCTCTCCGGCGCGGCAGACTGGTCCCCGAAGGCCATGGCCGGCATACACGCGGACACGCACCTCGCCTCCGCCGCGCCGCTGCTCGCCCTGCTGCCCGCGCTCGAAGGCCTCTCCCCCGCCGCCGACGCGCTGCGCACCCGGCTGCTCGGCTGGGACCGGCACATGGACGCCGACAGCACCGACGCCACCGTCTTCTCGGCCTTCCGGGCCGCGACCGTACGCCGCTTCGCCGCCGACCCGGTCTTCGCGGGCCTCGCGGACGCCCCGTCCGGGCCCGAGGTGTTCCACCCCTGGCTGTACCTGCTCCCCCGCGTCGGCTACGCCCTGGAGGGCCTGCTCACCACCGCCCTGCTGCCCGGCCTGGACCGCGCCGGGCACGTCCTGGCCGCCCTGGAGGAGACCGCGGCCGCGGCCGCCCCCGACACCCCCTGGTCGCAGGTGCACCGCCTGGCCCCGTGGTCCGCGCTGCCGGACCCGGACACCGAGTGGCCCGGCCTCGGCGGCGACCACGACTGCGTCAACGCCACCTCCACCGTCCCCGGTTTCACCGATCTCACCGCCCGTGCTTCGGCGGCCCGTTACGTCTGGGACCTGGCCCGCCGCGAGGACAGCCTGTGGGCGGTCCCGCTCGGCGCGGACGGCGTCACCGGCAGCCCCCACCACCTCGACCAGCTCCCGCTCTGGGCCCACTGCGAACTCGTCCCCGTCGTCACCGACTGGGCCCGCCTCACCAAGGAATCCGCATGACCACCTCGCCCGCCACCCGGCAGCCCGTCCACACCCACCTCGTCGAGGGCTTCGGCACCGTCACCCTGACGCCCGTCGACCCGGCCGCCGACTCCGAGCTGATCCACGCCTGGGTCAACGAGGAGCGGGCCGCGTTCTGGGGCATGGTCGGGGCAAGCCGCGAGCTGGTCCAGGAGATCTACGAGGACGTGGACCGCCGCACCACCCACCGCGCCTACCTCGCACGGCGCGAGGGCACGCCGGTCGCACTGTTCCAGACGTACGACTGCGCGGAGGACCGGGTCAGCGAGTGCTACGAGGTCCAGCCCGGGGACGTCGGCGCGCACCTGCTGATCGGCCCCGACCAGGGAACCGCCGAACAGGGCTTCACCGCAGCCCTGTTGACCGCCTTCCTGGCGTACCTCGTCTCCGACGGCACGACCCGCCGCGTCATCGCCGAGCCCGACGCCCGCAACGACAAGGCGATAGCCCGCCTCATGCGCACCGGCTTCGAGCTCGGACCGGAGGTGGAGCTCCCGGAGATCGACCTCCCCGAGGTCTACCTCCCGGCCAAGCAGGCCCGCCTCCTCGTCCTCGACGTGTCGGGAGAGGTACCGGCCTTCCGCTGACCGGCGCTCGGCGGTCCCCCTGACCCGTACACGGGTTTTGTACGGGTGGCGTACGTGCGGTACGCGCGTCAGGGGGGCCGCCGAGGGGGATGTGACCGGCATGCCCCACAGCAACAGGCCCCAGCGCAACGCCTCCTGGAAGATCGTCGGCGTCCTGCTGGCCCATCAGCGCAAGCGCGCCCTGCTCACCCAGGAACGACTGGCCGAACTGGCCCACTGCGACGTCGAGTCGATCGCCTCGGTGGAACAGGGCCGTCGGCCCCTGTCCGTGAAGATGGCCGCGGTCCTCGAAGTCCACCTCGACGCGAAGGGGGCGCTGCGCGAGGCGGCGGAGGCGATCCCGCGCCGCGAGCGGTACCCGGCGTTCGCCCGGGACTACATGGAACACGAGGAGGAGGCGCTCAGCCTGCTCTCGTACGAGAACGCAGCCATCCCGGGCTTGCTCCAAACCCCGGAGTACGCGGCGGCAGTCTTCGCAAACTTCTACCCACCACGTCCCGCCGACCAGATCGCGCAGCAAACCGAGGACCGAATGGCCCGGAGGGGCCTCTTCCATCGCGAGCCGCAGCCGCCCGTGATGCACTTCATCATCGAACAGGCCGTGCTGGAGCGCCCCATCGGCGGCCCCGCAGGACTACGCGGGCAGCTCCTCTACCTGCGCACGATGTCCGAACTCCCCTTCGTGGGAGTCCAGATCATTCGCACCAACCGCGAAACCCACGCGGGCCTGGCTGGTCCAATGGTGCTCCTTGAAACCCCCGACCACGACCAACTTGCCTACCTGGAGGGCCAGCACGTCAGCTTCCTCCAGGACGACCCCGACGAGGTCCATCTCCTCCATCTCAAATATGGGATGCTGCGTTCGCAGGCGCTCTCCATCGAGGACAGCAAGCGCCTGCTGGACGACCTGCTAGGAGAGTCATGACGCACCAACTGGCCTGGTTCAAGTCGAGCTACAGCGGCAGCGAGGGCGGCGACTGCCTCGAAGTCGCCTACCACTGGCGGAAGTCCAGCTACAGCAGTGACGCAGGCGGCAACTGCGTCGAGGTCGCCTCCCACCCCGCCGCCGTCCACGTCCGCGACTCCAAGGTCACCGACGGCCCGGTCCTGACCGTCGCCCCCGCCGCCTGGGCCGCCTTCGTCGGCGACGCCACCCGCTGAACGCCCAGCCGCCCGCTCACTCCCCGTCCGACACCCCGAGGTCGGCACGCATCGCCGCCCGCATCTCCCGGAGCGGGCCGAAGAGGGCCTGTTGGGCCTCCGCCGCCGCCTCCATCGACTCCCCCGGGTCCGGCTCGCCCCGCTCCAGCCGCTTCACCTGACCGTAGACCGCCGTCAGGGCGTGGTTGACCACCGCCACCGGGGTCAGGACGGGATCCGGGGCGATCATCTGCGCCTCCGAGTAGCGGTCGCGGAAGGCGTCCTTCGCGGCGTCGAGCGCGGCCCGGTCGGCGTCCTCGACCCGGCGTTCCCGCATGGCGTGCAGATGCCGGTTGAGGGTGGTGGCGAACTGCCGGGCGTCCCGGTTGAGTTCCACGTAGCAGGTGCGCCGCAGCACCAGGTTCTCGCGCACCGCGTCGTGACCGCTCACGAGCTCGATCTCGCGGCGCTTCGCGCGCGCCGCGCCCCGCTGGGTGAGCAGCGCACCGCCCAGCGTGCCCGCGACACCCGCCACGGCGACGACCATCCCGCCGATCTCCACCGGCCCACCCCTCCCGAGTCCGTTTTCCCCGCGCCACAGTCTGCCGGGCACCCCGCCCGGGACCCCCGGCGGGGTGCGGTGAAGAAGTGATCTTCACGCCAACGGAATTCCGATTCCCATTGACCCCGTGCGCCCGGTCGCTGGAAGCTGATCCCCACTCAAACTTTTGGCGCTGGGGGGAAATTGACCAGCCAGAATCTGCACATCGGACCGGACGCGGCGGCCGACCGCTACCGACTGCTCCGGTCCATCGGACGCGGCGGCGAGGCCGTGCTCTATCTCGCGGAGATCGAACTCGCGGGCGGGTCCGAGCCCGTGGTCGTGAAGGTGCTCGACTCCAAGACCACGATCACCCCGGACGTCTTCGACCGGATCAGCCGTAAGTGGAACGAGCAGGCAGAGCTGCTGCGCTTCGTCCACCGGCCGGGAGTCGTGGGCGTACGGGAGCACTTCGAAGGGCCGCCGATCCACCGGCCCGGGGAATCCGGGACGCTGACCGGGCGGGCCCTCGTCCTGGTCATGAACCACGTCGACGGGCTGGACCTGCGGGACTGGCGGGCCGAGCGGACGCTCGCCAGTGCCGCCGAGCGGCGCGAGGTGATGCGCACCCTGGAGCAACTGGCCGAGGTACTGGACTGGCTGCACTCGGGGAAGGCCACCCCGTCCGGGCGCCAGGTGATCCACGGAGACCTGTCGCCGGGCAACGTCATGGTCGACGCCCACGGGCAGGCCACGCTGGTGGACTTCGGCCTCAGCAAGCTGACCGCCGACCACCAGACCGCCGAGGTCTGGTTCACCCCCGGCTACGCGGCGCCGGAGGTCTTCGACGGCAAGCGGACCCCGGGCGCGGACCGGTACGCCTTCGGGGCCATCGCGTACTTCCTGCTGAGCGGGGAGTCACCGCCGGCCACCCCCGAGCTGCTGGCCGCCGCCCTCACCGGGCTGCCGCAGATCGCCGTCCTGGACGCGGAGCAGCGGGAGCGGATCGCCTCGATCTACGCCTCCGACCCGCTGAAGCGTCCGGTGAACCTGGCCGGGTGGATGAAGGACATCCGCCGCGCGGTGGTGTCCACGACCACCTCCACCTCGCAGCGGGTGGTCCAGGACGCGGCCCCGGTACCGCCGAAGCCCGCTGCCCCGCCCCAGCCGTCGGCGGCTCCGCCCAAGGCAGCTCCGGCGGCGGCGCCGGTGACCCCGCCGGCCCCGACCGCGGCCCCTGTGACCCCGGCGGCGCCCCCGGCGCAGCCCGTGTACACCCCGCCGCCGGCGCAGCCCGTCTACACGCCGCCGCCTGTGCAGCCCGTCCACACCCCGCCGCCCACCGAGCCCGTGTACGCCGAGCCGGTGTACGCGCCGCCGGTGCAGGCGAGCGTGCCGCAGGGGTACGGTCCCGCGCCCGCGGCCGGCCACCCCACGGAGCCGCTGCCCACGGCCCCGCCCCCGCGCAAGAAGCGGCGTACCGGACTGGTGCTCGGAGCGGTGGCCGCCGTCCTGGTGGTGACCGCCGGCGCGGTGATCGGCGTAAAGCTGCTCGGGGACGACAAGGACGCGGACGGGTCGAACACGGCGAACGGCGGGGACAAGGCTGCGGTTTCCTCGTCGGCCCCCGAGAGCCCGACGCCCACGCCCACGCCCAGTCCGACGCCCAGCGCGTCGAAGTCCGCGGCCGGCGGCCCGACGACCCGGCCCACCGCGACGGGTTCCCAGCCTCCGTCGGGGGTGGCCCCGGGCGTGAAGGCCGCCGATCTGACCGTGATGAGCCCCGTGGCGGACCTGGGCAGGTTCGAGGTCGGCCCCGCCAAGATCAACACCGTCCAGTACGGAGCCGCGTTCATCCGGCAGCGCAGCTGCGACTTCGACGCGAACACCGAGTTCGACCTCAACCGCGAGTGGAAGACGCTGGAGTTCACCGCGGGGATCGACGACGGCTCGAAGAACGAGAAGGGCCGCGTCAGCATCTCGCTCGACGGCCAGCCCGCCGCCTTCTCCGAACTGGTGGAACTGGGCAAGCCGATCAGCCGCACCATCGACGTGAGCGGCGCCCTGCGGCTGCGCATCAAGGTGGACAAGGGCTGCGAGAACGGCACGGTCGTCATCGCCGCCCCCCAGCTCAAGCGCTGAGACCACGAAGGCCCCGCACCGGAGAACCGGTGCGGGGCCTTCGTGTACGTACGGAGCGGATCCGTCAGCTCCGTCGACTATTCGGAGACGCCCAGGCGCTCCAGGATGAGCTCCTTGACGCGCGCCGCGTCGGCCTGGCCGCGGGTGGTCTTCATGACCGCTCCGACCAGCGCGCCGACCGCCGCGATCTTGCCGCCGCGGATCTTGTCGGCGATGCCCGCGTTGCCCGCGATGGCCTCGTCGACGGCCGCGCCGAGCGCGCCCTCGTCCGAGACGACCTTCAGGCCGCGCTTCTCGACGACCTCGTCAGGGGTGCCCTCGCCGGCGAGCACGCCCTCGAGGACCTGGCGGGCCAGCTTGTCGTTGAGCTCACCGGCCGCCACCAGGGCCGCGACGCGCGCGACCTGGACGGGGGTGATGGGCAGCTCGTCGACGACGACGCCCTGCTCGTTGGCGTTGCGGGCCAGCTCGCCCATCCACCACTTGCGGGCGGCCGTGGAGTCCGCGCCGGCCTCGATCGTGGCGACGATGGAGTCCACCGCGCCCGCGTTGAGGATCGACTGCATGTCGTGCTCGGTGACGCCCCACTCCTGCAGGAGGCGGTTGCGGCGCACGCGCGGCATCTCGGGCAGACCGGCGCGCAGCTCCTCGACCCAGTCGCGGGCCGGGGCGATGGGCACCAGGTCGGGCTCCGGGAAGTACCGGTAGTCCTCGGCGTTGTCCTTGATGCGGCCGGCCGTGGTGGAGCCGTCCTCCTCGTGGAAGTGCCGGGTCTCCTGCACGATCGAGCCGCCGGAGGAGAGCACCGCCGCGTGGCGCTGGATCTCGAAGCGGGCGGCGCGCTCGACGGAGCGCAGCGAGTTGACGTTCTTCGTCTCGCTGCGGGTGCCGAACTCGGACTCGGGGGTGGGGCGCAGCGACAGGTTGACGTCGCAGCGCATCTGGCCCTTGTCCATGCGGGCCTCGGAGACGCCGAGCGCCTTGATGACCTCGCGCAGTTCGGCGACGTACGCCTTGGCGACCTCGGGGGCCCGTACGCCCGCGCCCTCGATCGGCTTGGTGACGATCTCGATGAGGGGGATGCCGGCGCGGTTGTAGTCCAGCAGCGAGTGGGACGCGCCGTGGATGCGGCCGGTGGCACCGCCGACGTGCAGCGACTTGCCGGTGTCCTCCTCCATGTGGGCGCGCTCGATCTCCACGCGGAAGATCTCGCCGTCCTCCAGCTGGACGTCCAGGAAGCCGTTGAAGGCGATGGGCTCGTCGTACTGGGAGGTCTGGAAGTTCTTCGGCATGTCCGGATAGAAGTAGTTCTTCCGGGCGAAGCGGCACCACTCGGCGATCTCGCAGTTCAGCGCGAGACCGATCTTGATGGCCGACTCGATGCCGATCGCGTTGACGACGGGCAGCGCGCCGGGCAGGCCCAGACAGACCGGGCAGGTCTGCGAGTTGGGCTCGGCGCCCAGCTCGGTCGAGCAGCCGCAGAACATCTTGGTCTTCGTGCCGAGCTCGACGTGGACCTCGAGGCCCATGACGGGGTCGTACGACGCGAGGGCGTCCTCGTACGACAGCAGTTCGGTGACAGTCACAGTGGAAATTCCCTCTCAGCCCAGCAGGACGTCGTCGTCGCCGAGACGCTTCAGCTCGCGGTACAGGATCGCGAGGCCGGTGACGATGGCGGCGGCGGAAACGACGGCGTCGATCAGCTTCAGCGTGTCGTGCTCGGTGCGGGCCTTCTTGGCCTGCTTGACCACGCTGAAGGCGCCGAAGGCGGTGGTGCCGATCGACAGGTACGTACCGGACTTGGACTTCTTGAAGCCCTTGGCCTTGGACAGCGCACTCGTACTCGAACTCACAGCGACGGAGCCTCCTCAAGCAGCGGGTGGCCCCAGCGCTCGACGAAGGCGGCCTCGACTGCGGCACCCACCTTGTACAGGCGGTCGTCCTTCATCGCCGGGGCGATGATCTGGAGCCCGACCGGGAGACCGTCCTCCGGAGCCAGGCCGCAGGGCAGCGACATGGCGGAGTTGCCGGCCAGGTTGGTCGGGATGGTGCACAGGTCCGCGAGGTACATCGCGAGGGGGTCGTCGGTGCGCTCACCGATCGGGAAGGCGGTGGTGGGCGTGGTCGGGGAAACGATCACGTCGACCCGCTCGAAGGACTTCTCGAAGTCCTGCGTGATGAGCGTGCGGACCTTCTGGGCGGAGCCGTAGTACGCGTCGTAGTAGCCGGAGCTGAGCGCGTACGTGCCGAGGATGATGCGGCGCTTGACCTCGTCGCCGAAACCGGCTTCGCGGGTCAGGGCCGTGACGTCCTCGGCGGACTTGGTGCCGTCGTCGCCGACGCGCAGGCCGTAGCGCATGGCGTCGAAGCGGGCCAGGTTGGAGGAGCACTCGGACGGCGCGATCAGGTAGTACGCGGCCATCGCGAGGTCGAAGGACGGGCAGTCCAGCTCCACGATCTCGGCGCCGAGATCCTTGAGGAGCTCCACCGACTCGTTGAAGCGCTGGACGACGCCGGCCTGGTAGCCCTCGCCGGCGAACTGCTTGACGACACCGACGCGCATGCCGGCGACGGAGCCGTTGCGGGCCGCCTCGACGACCGGCGGGACCGGGGCGTCGATGGAGGTGGAGTCGAGCGGGTCGTGACCGGCGATGACCTCGTGCAGCAGGGCCGCGTCCAGGACCGTACGGGCGCAGGGCCCGCCCTGGTCGAGGGAGGAGGAGAAGGCGACCATGCCGTAGCGCGAGACGCCGCCGTACGTGGGCTTCACGCCGACGGTGCCGGTGACGGCGGCGGGCTGGCGGATGGAGCCGCCGGTGTCCGTGCCGATCGCGAGGGGCGCCTGGAAGGCGGCCAGCGCGGCCGCGGAGCCGCCGCCGGAGCCGCCGGGGATCCGGGTGAGGTCCCAGGGGTTGCCGGTGGGGCCGTAGGCGCTGTTCTCCGTCGAGGACCCCATGGCGAACTCGTCCATGTTGGTCTTGCCGAGGATGACGACGTCGGCTTCCTTCAGCTTGCGCGTCAGGGTGGCGTCGTACGGCGGGATCCAGCCTTCGAGGATCTTCGAACCCACGGTCGTCGGAACCCCGACGGTGGTGAAGATGTCCTTGAGGGCGAGCGGTACGCCGGCCAGCGGGCCCAGCGTCTCGCCGCGCTCGCGCTTGGCGTCGACGGCACGGGCCTGGGCCAGCGCGCCCTCGCGGTCGACGTGCAGGAAGGCGTGGACCTTCTCGTCGGTCGCCTCGATGCGGGCCAGGTGGGCCTCGGTCACCTCGACGGCCGTGAGGACGCCGGCGGCGATCTTCTCGGCGGTCTCGGCGGCCGTGAGCCTGATGATGCTCTGCGTGTCGGTCATGTTGTTAGTCCTCCCCCAGGATCTGCGGCACCTTGAAACGCTGCTGCTCCTGGGCGGGAGCGCCGGAAAGCGCCTGCTCGGGGGTGAGCGACGGACGGACCTCGTCCGCGCGCATGACGTTCGTCAGCGGCAGCGGGTGGGAGGTCGGCGGGACGTCTTGGTCGGCGACCTCGGAAACGCGGGCGACCGCGCCGATGATGTCGTCGAGCTGTCCAGCGAAGTGGTCGAGCTCTTCGCTCTTCAGCTCCAGACGTGCCAGCCGAGCGAGGTGGGCGACCTCCTCGCGCGTGATGCCAGGCATGCAGCGATCCTCTGGGGGTTTTGAGTGTGTAGGTTTCGCCCCCAATCCTATGGGGCCCGGCCCCCACCCGGCGCAACGGTTTCCCCCGGCGGCGGTACGAAGCCCCCGAGGGGGGCGATTCCACCTGGCCGGGCGGTGCGCCTGCCGCTGCGCGGGGCGAAGTCCCCTACCCGCCCTTCGCCCGTTCCCCGGGGCTCCGCCCCGGACCCCGTGCCCTCAAACGCCGGCGGGGCTGAAA
>NZ_JBSGXB010000118.1:0-21217 GCF_053609185.1 Streptomyces sp. NPDC054956
GCGGGTAGGGGACTTGCCCCCGCAGGGCCGGGCAGCCGCACCCGCCCACCGGGCCCCCGGCCGGGACGGCCGTGGCGACACCCCCGACCGGCCCCCGCCGGACGGAGTCCGGCGCAGCGGCGCGAAGCCGGAGAGGCCGCCGGGGCCTAGCCGTGCGAGCGGCGCGTCAGGAAGAGGTGCGGCGCGGGGGACGCGTCAAGAAGGGGCTCAGCCGCGCGGAGCCCTCGCCAGTTGGCGGGACTGGGCCACCAGGCGGTCCGCCGAGTCCCAGACCTCCGCGTCCTCCTCCAGGAAGCCGCCCGCCAGGTTGCGCGTGGTGATCGAGACGCGGAGCGGACCGGGAGCCGGCCGGTGGCGGACGTGGGTGGTGAGTTCCACCGTCGGCGTCCAGCCGAGCAGGCCGAGGTCGAAGGAGGTCGGCGGGAGCGCGTCCACGGCCAGGAGCAGGGAGAACGGGTCCGCGTCGCGCCCGTCGGCCAGCTCGAACCAGGCGCGCATCTCGCCCTTGCCCGAGGGCGCTCCGACCGCCCAGCCGGCCGTCGCCGGGTCCAGCCGCAGCCGGAGCCGGTCCACGATCGCGGAGCTGCCGGGGATCGGGGCCGGGCCGGCCTCGGGGCCGAGGCAGTCCTCGTACGCGGGGATGACGGGCGGGAGGGCCGTGGTGTGGACGGCGTCCGGGAGGGCGGAGAGGTCCCCGTACGAGGCCAGGACGCGGATCCGCTCGATCTCGGCGCCGTTCTCGTCGTACTGGAACAGGGAGGCCTGGCCGCTGGAGAGCGTGCGGCCGACCCGTACGACCTCGGTGCGGATCACGGCCGGGCCGGGGACCGACGAGGTCAGGTAGTGCGCGGAGACCGTGAAGGGGTCCGGGTGCGGCAGGGCCGCCGACAGGGCGCGGCCGACGAGGGCCAGCAGGTAGCCGCCGTTGACGGCGGTGATGATCGTCCACCCGGCGGAGAGCTCCGCGTCGTACACCCCGGGCTCGCCCGCGCGGGCGGTGATGGCGGTGTCGCGGTCGAACTCGCTGTCGCCGACGGAGGCTTTGGCAGCTGCGTGTGACATGGAACGAACGTACACCGGGAACCTACTAAGCGGTAGCTTTCTCGGATTGCGTCCTCGTTACGGCTCCCCGTTACAGCTCCTCCGCCACCGCCGACCGCCGGTTCCACGCGAGCGGGGCCCGCCAGTGGTAGCGGATCGCGAGGAGCCGCAGCACGAAGGTGGTGACGATCGCGAGGCCCGTCGTGACCGCGTTCAGGGCGTCGAAGCTGATGAACAGGGCCACCATCGAGGCACCGATGACGGCCGGCACGGCGTACATCTCCCGGTCGCGCAGCAGCGACGGCACCTCGTTGACGAGTACGTCGCGCAGGACGCCCCCGCCGACGGCGGTCGCCAGGCCGAGCGCGGCGGACGCGGTGAGGCCGAGGCCGTACTCGTACGCCTTGGTCGTGCCCGTCACGCAGAACAGCCCGAGGCCGGCCGCGTCGAAGACGTTGATGGCGCGGTTGATCCGCTGGACCTCGGGGTGGAGGAAGAAGACGATCGCGGCGGCGATCAGCGGCGTGACGAAGAAGCCGAGGTCGCCGAAGGCCGCGGCGGGGGTGGCCCCGATGACCAGGTCGCGGAAGAGGCCGCCGCCGAGGGCGGTGACCTCCGCGAGGACGACGATGCCGAAGACGTCGAAGTTCTTGCGTACGGCGAGCAGGGCGCCGGCCGTGGCGAAGACGAAGATGCCCGCGAGGTCCAGGGCGTGCTGGATGCCGGGCGGGAAGAGATCGTGGAGCACGGGCCCCATTGTGCCGGTCGCCTGGCGGCGTGCCTGTACGGGTGGTCCTCGGCCCGCGCCTGCGGAGCGGGGCTCGGCCCCCTCGGACCGGGGCGACACCCCGTCGGGGTGCGGACCGCGGTCGGGTGCGGCGCCGCCGTCAGGGGCTCCGCCCCCGAACCCCCGCGCCTCAAACGCCGGCGGGGCTGGATTTGGCTGGTGCCCCCGGCGGGCTGGATTTGGCTGGCGCCGCCGGCGGGGCTGGTTTTGGCTGGTGCCCCCGGCGGGGCCGCACCCGCCCCGGCTGGGCCGGGGCGGGTGGGGGGTCAGTCCGTGACTGCCGTGGAGACCGCTTCCGACGCGCCCGGGAGGGCGGTGTCGCCCGGGGCCTGGTCGGGGGCGTTCTCCGGGTGGTGGCAGGCCACCTGGTGGCCGGTCTTCAGCGCGACCAGCGGCGGCTCCTGCGTCGTGCAGATCTGCGTCGCCTTCCAGCAGCGCGTGTGGAAGCGGCAGCCGGAGGGAGGGGAGATCGGCGACGGGACGTCGCCCTTGAGCAGGATGCGGCCGCTCTTCGCACCGCGGCGGCGGGGGTCCGGCACCGGGACGGCCGACATCAGGGCCGTGGTGTACGGGTGCATCGGAGCCTCGTACAGGGACTTGCGGTCGGCGAGCTCGACGATCTTGCCGAGGTACATGACCGCGATGCGGTCCGACACGTGCCGGATGACCGACAGGTCGTGCGCGATGATCACGTACGTGAGGCCGAGCTCTTCCTGGAGGTCGTCCAGCAGGTTGACCACCTGGGCCTGGATGGAGACGTCGAGGGCCGAGACGGGCTCGTCCGCGACGACCAGCTTCGGCTTGAGCGCCAGGGCCCGCGCGATGCCGATGCGCTGGCGCTGGCCGCCGGAGAACTCGTGCGGGTAGCGGTTGTAGTGCTCCGGGTTGAGGCCCACGAGCGCGAGCAGCCGCTGCACCTCCGCCTTGAGGCCGCCCTCGGGCGTGACGCCCTGGAGCTTGAAGGGGGCGCCGACGATGGTGCCCACCGTGTGCCGCGGGTTCAGCGAGCCGTACGGGTCCTGGAAGATCATCTGCACGTCGCGGCGCAGCGGACGCATCGCGCCCACGCCCAGGTGCGTGATGTCCCTGCCCTCGAACTCGACCTTGCCGCCCGTCGGTTCGAGCAGCCGCGTGATCAGCCGGCCCATGGTCGACTTGCCGCAGCCGGACTCGCCGACGATGCCGAGGGTCTCACCGCGCCGGACGTCGAAGTCGATGCCGTCGACGGCCTTCACGGCCCCGACCTGGCGGCGCAGCAGCCCCTTGGTGATGGGGAAGTGCTTGACCAGCCCGGTCACCTTCAGCAGCGGTTCGGGGGACGAGTCCGCCTGCGCGGGGACCGTGCCCGTTTCCGTCTTCTTCATATCGGTCACAGCTTCGGCGCAATCTCTTCGGTCCAGATCCGGTTCCGCTGCTCCGGGGAGAGGTGGCAGGCGGCCCAGTGCCGGCCGTCGCCCTCCGCGGATCCGTCGACCAGGGCCAGTTCGGGCCGCTGGGTACGGGTGATGCCGCCCTTGGGGAGGTCGGCGTACGGGCAGCGCGGGTGGAAGGCACAGCCGCTGGGGATGTTGATGAGGCTGGGCGGCGAGCCCTTGACCGGGATGAGGCGGTCGGTCTGGTCGCGGTCGATGCGCGGCATCGAGCCGAGCAGGCCCCAGGTGTAGGGGTGCCGGGGCTCGTAGAAGATCTTCTCGGCGCTGCCGCGCTCGACGCACCGGCCGCCGTACATCACGAGGATGTCGTCGGCCATCTCGGCGACCACTCCGAGGTCGTGCGTGATCATGATGACCGCGGAGCCGAACTCCTTCTGCAGGTCCCGGATCAGGTCCAGGATCTGCGCCTGGACGGTAACGTCCAGGGCGGTGGTCGGCTCGTCGGCGATGAGCAGCTCGGGGTTGTTGACCAGCGACATCGCGATCATCGCGCGCTGGCGCATACCGCCGGAGAACTCGTGCGGGTACGAGTCCACGCGCTGCTGCGGCTCCGGGATGCCGACGCGGTCGAGCATCTCGATCGCCCGCTTGCGGGCGGTCTTCTTGTCGACGTCGTGGTGGGTCCGGTAGGCCTCGATGATCTGCTTGCCGACCGAGTAGTACGGGTGCATCGCGGACAGCGGGTCCTGGAAGACCATCGCCATCTTGCGCCCGCGCAGGGTGCGGACGTGGTCCGCGTCGGCCTGGACGAGGTCCTCGCCGTCGAGCACGACCTCGCCCGAGATCTGCGGCCGGTTGCGGACGTGGCCGGTGCGGTGCAGGCCCATGATGGCGAGCGAGGTGACCGACTTGCCGGAGCCGGACTCGCCGACGATGCCGAGGGTCTTGCCCCGCTCCAGGTCGAAGGAGAGCCCGTCGACGGACTTGACCAGGCCGTCGTCGGTCGGGAAGTGCACCTTCAGGTCGCGCACCGAGAGGAAGGCCCGGTCCCGCACCCCGCCCTGTTCGGGCACGAAGGGCGCGGATGCGGGGGCGGCTCCGGCGGCGGACGCGGAAGCGGCGTCGGTGGTGTGGTTCTCGGTCACGTCAGCCTCACGCGCGGGTCGATGACGGCGTACAGCATGTCCACGATCAGGTTGGCCAACACCACGAAGAGCGCGGCGAGCAGGGTGACGCCCATGATCACGGGCAGGTCGCCCGCGCTGATGGCGGCGACGGCCGCGGTCCCCAGACCCTGGAAGTTGAAGGTGGTCTCGGTGAGCACCGCACCGCCGAGGAGTCCACCGAGGTCGAGGCCGAACATGGTGACGACCGGGGTGAGCGTGGAGCGCAGGGCGTGCTTGCGGATGACCACGCCCTCCTTGAGCCCCTTGGCGCGGGCGGTGCGGATGTAGTCCTCGCCGAGCACCTCCAGCATCGTGGCGCGGGTGATGCGGGCGTAGGTGGCGGCGAAGAGGAAGGCCAGGGTGACCCAGGGCAGGATCAGGGAGTTGAGCCAGGCCACCGGATCCTCGGTGAGCGGTTTGTAGTTGGAGACGTCCAGCCAGCCGAGGCCGTAGACGAAGATCGCGGGAGCCACCATGCCGGTGAAGAAGATCGGCAGGGAGACGCCGGCGAGGGCGCCGACCATGACGGTGCGGTCGACGGCGGTCCTCCGCTTGAGCGCGGAGACCACACCGGTGGCCACACCCGCGATCACCCAGATCACGGCCGCCCCGAGGGCGAGCGAGAGGGTGACCGGCATGCGGTCGACCATGGTGTCCCAGACGGGGACCTCGGTCTTGAAGGAGTAGCCGAAGCACGGCGCCGCGCAGTGCGTGATCTCGGTGCCGCCGTCGTAGTCGCGGCCCGTGAAAATGCCCTTGATGAAGATCAGGTACTGCTCGGAGACGGGCTTGTCGAAGCCCATCTTCACCCGGATGCCCGCCAGGGCGGTCGCGTTGGTCTCGCGTCCGGCGTACATGAGTGCCGGGTCGCTGCCGGTCAGCTTCGGGACCGCGAAGAAGATGCCGAAGGTGACCGCGGAGACCACCAGCAGCGTTGCGACGACGTTGAAAAGTCGCCGTATGAGGTAGACGAGCACTGCAGTCGGCCGCTCGGGCCGACGGCCGCCGCCCCTTGTGGGGACGACAGCCGCCGCCTGCGGCCTTCACCTGCCCTTCGGACTAGCGCATGTGCGGTGAAGGCGAACCAGCTGGGTCTGACGGGTCAGGGGCCCGGGGCCGCCCGGCGGGGCCGGGCGGCCCGGGCTCCTGGACTGTCCCGACTACTTCATGACGCCGATGGTGGCAAGGTCGATCTTGCCCATCGAGTCGTTGAAGTAGACGTTGGTCAGGCGCGGGTTGTGGTAGACGAAGGCCTTGTCGAAGTTGATCGGCAGGTAGAGGGCCTTCTCCATGATCTTCTGGTTGATCTGGGTGTAGAACGGCGCGGCGGCGTCCGGGGTGGCGGCGGCAGCGGCGGTCTTGAACAGCCCGTTGATCTCCGGGTCGTTGATCATCGAGAAGTTGTTGTTGCCGTTCGGCAGGATGAACGTTCCGTCGACCAGCGGCTGCAGGAAGCCCGAACCGGAGTTGTAGTCGGCGCCCCAGCCCATCACGATGATGCCGTAGCCCTTGGTCTTCACGTTCTCGGGCGAACCGATGACGGAAGAGGACAGCTTGCCGTCGTACTGGTCGATCGTGACCTTGATGCCGACCTTGTCGAGGGCCGCCTGCAGGGACTCGGCGGACTTGACCTCGGGGGCGCGGTTGTTGCGGACCGCGATCGTGGTGCTGAAGCCGTCCGGCTTGCCACAGGCCTTGAGCGCTTCCTTGGCCTTCTCGATCTGCGGCTCGCCCTTGGTCAGGTTGTACGGGTCGTACTTCTTGTCGGCGCCGGGGATGCCGGGCGGCAGCATGTTCGCACCGAGGTCACCGCTGGTCGGGCCACCGCGGGCGGTCTGCAGCGACTTGCTGTCGGCCGCGTAGATGACGGCCTTGCGGCACTCGATGTTGTCGAACGGCGCGACGGTCGTCGGGAAGACGAAGTAGCGGATGTAGCCCGTGAACGGGTTGTCCGCGTTGGCCTTGAGGGCCTCGTCCTTCAGGACCTTGTTCTTGCCGGCGGCCTGCATGCCCGTGCCGTCGACCGCGAGGTCGATGTCACCGGAGAGCAGACGCGCGTCCATGTCGTCCGGGTTGGTGGTCACCGTGAAGGAGACCGTGTCCGGCAGGCCCGTACGGATCGTGTCCGTCTTCGGGTCCCAGTTCTCGTTGCGGACGAAGGTCGCGCCCTTGCTCGCCGTGAACTCCGAGACCTTGTACGGGCCGGTGGA
Organism: Streptomyces sp. NPDC054956; assembly: GCF_053609185.1. Taxonomy (NCBI): domain Bacteria; kingdom Bacillati; phylum Actinomycetota; class Actinomycetes; order Kitasatosporales; family Streptomycetaceae; genus Streptomyces; species Streptomyces sp. NPDC054956. Next base: position 6,578 of record NZ_JBSGXB010000118.1, read on the forward strand.
GACGGGCTTGTTGGTGTACGTGGCACCGGTGTCCTTGCCCGCCGGGACCGGCGAGGAGGACGGCATGGCCAGCAGGTACTTGAAGTCCGAGTTGGCGCTCGCCAGGTTGAAGACGATCGTCTTGTCGTCCGGCGTCTGGACGGACTTCAGACCCATCTTGTCCGGGTCGGTGTCCTTGTACGGGCCGGGGTACTTCTGGCCCTGGTCGAGGATGTCGATCAGGTAGGTGGGACCGCCGGACAGCACGTCCTGCGCGAAGACGCGCTCGATGCCGTACTTGAAGTCCTTCGAGGTGATCGGCGTGCCGTCCTCGAACTTGACGCCGTCCTTGATCTTGACGGTGTACGTCTTGCCGTCGTTGCTCAGGACCGGCTCGCCGGCGGCGAGGTCCGGGACCAGCTTGGTGCCCGCGGCGCCCGGCTTGCTGTCGTACGCGAACAGCTGGCGGATGTAGAGGCGCTGCAGGTTCCAGACGAAGCCGTAGTAGGCGCGCGCCGGGTCGAGGTAGTCGACGTCCTGCGGGGACCAGAGCTTGAGCTCTCCGCCCTTGGTCGTCGACGGGTTCACGACGCCCGTGGTCGCGGCGTTGAAACCGCTGGCACCGGCGCCCGGCTTGGCCTCCGAGGGCTTCTTGTCCTCGGCCTTGTCACACGCGACGGCCGACACCGACAGGGCAGCGATCACCGCGGTGATCGCGAGCGCCTTCTTTCTGCGGATCACGTTGTTCAACCTCCATTGGTGGGTGAATCGTTGAAGCGGTTCAGCTGCCCTTGGGGTCGAGTGCGTCACGCAGCCCGTCCCCGAAGAGGTTGAACGCCAGGACGGTGATGAAGATCGTGATACCCGGGACCACCATGTACATGGGGTCGTCCTGGTAGATGGGGATGGCGTCGGACAGCATCTTTCCCCAGGAGGCGGTGGGCGGCTTGACGCCGGCACCGAGGAAGCTGAGGGCCGCCTCCGTCAGGATGTTGGTCGGGATGATCAGCGTCGTGTAGACGAGGATCGGCGCGACCAGGTTCGGCAGCAGCTCCTTGATCAGGATGTAGCCGCGGCCGGCTCCGAGGCTGCGTGCGGCCTCGACGTACTCCCGCTCGCGCAGCGAAATCGTCTGGCCCCGCACGATGCGGCCGATGTACGGCCAGCCGAAGAAGCCGATGACGATGACGAGTACGCCCATCCGCACGCCCGAACCCGTGAACCCCCACAGGGAGTTGGGGACGACGGAGACCAGCGAGATGGTGAACAGCAGCTGCGGGAAGGCCAGCAGCAGGTCCATCGTGCGGCTGATGAGCCCGTCGATCCAGCCGCCCAGGAAGCCGGCCAGTGCGCCGAGCAGGCTGCCGAGGATGACGGAGACGAAGGCCGCGAGGAAGGCGACGATCAGGGAAATGCGTGCGCCGTAGACGATCCGGCTGAACACGTCGCGCCCGTTGGTCGGCTCGACGCCCAGCAGGAAGTCGGAGCTGATCCCGCCGAACGATCCCAGCGGAGTACCGAACTCCGGGTCGAGCAGATCCTCGTGGAACTCGTTGGGCGGGTGGCCCAGCAGGCTCACGATCAGCGGGGCGAAGACCGCCACCAGGATCAGGAGGATCACGACCACGCCGCCCGTCAGCGCGACCTTGTCGCGCTTGAGCCGCATCCAGGCGATGCGGCCGGGCGAGCGGCCTTCGATGGCCTTGGCTGGGACGTCGGCTACGGACACGGGAGCGGGCGTCTCCGCGCTCGTGTCATGCAGTGGTGCCGTCATCGTGGTGGGGACCCCTCTCGGCCGACTGGTGAGCCGGCCCATGCCCGCCGCTGTGGCGGCGTTGGTGCGGAGTGGCGCTCGGAGTGCGAGGTGCGGAAGTGCAGTGATGCGAGGTGCGCTCTGGAGCGCGTGCGCGGTGCTGCGTGGTGCGGTACAGGCGGTACTGGCAGTGCTGGTGGTGCACGTGGTGCTGTACGAAACAACAAGCGGATTTCCTGTGAAGAACCCTGTCCTTGGAGGACTGACCCGCTCTTGGGTGGGGAGTCTTCATCGGGCCGTCGATCAGCCGCCAGACCCGCAGGTGAATGGATGCGCAACCGTGATCTGAGGGTCGAGTTCCCGTTATCCGGACTTCGCTGCCACCTCAGCGGAGCAAGACCGTCCGTTCGGTACGGAATCGGACATGACACCCAACTCGGGTTACTACCATGCCTATTGGGCGCACATCGGCGGCGAAATCAGGACAACGCAAAGGCCGCACGGAACGACTGTTCCGTGCGGCCTCGGGGTGCTTGACCCCAATGTCTCAACGAGCGGGATGTCTCAGTAGGCGGGCGCCTGACCCTCGCGGTCGTAGAAGGGACGGGTCTGCGCGCGCAGCCACATCGCCACCGGGTCGTGCTCGTCTGCGAGCGCGACCGTGCAGACCGGAACCCCCTCGGGCACCGCGCCGACCGACTGGCGCATCATCTCCCGCACGGACTCCAGCGCGTGCGCGGAGGCGTCGTACAGGTCGAGCCCCACGGCCAGGTACGGGGACCCGAGCGCGGGCTGCACCCAGGCGCGGCGCAGCGCGCGCACGGCGGGCGTGCGGTGCGCGTGCTGGGTCAGCAGCCCGTAGAACTGCGGGAGCTCGATGGCGGGCTCGGAGAGCCGCAGCGGCCCGGCCGGCATCCGGTCCAGGCCGGTGGCGATCCGGCGCAGGTCGGCCCAGGGGACGCCGACGCCGCCGCCCTGGGCGTGGGGGTTGAGCCACAGCCCCCAGCGGTCGGGGTAGAGGGCCCGGGCGATGTCCCGGCCCGTGACCACCTCGTACCCCCGGTTCCAGCCGCTGGCGGCCAGCTCCTGCGGGGAGGTCACGCAGGGTGCGTAACCGAGGCCCTCGACCTCCATGCCGCCGTACTGGGCGTCCGGGGAGCCGGGCCGTCCCTGCCAGAGCAGCATCCACAGCCGGCCCTCGGCCAGGGCGTGCAGGAGCGCCTCGTAGCTCTCGTAGCGCCCGGGAGTCACCTGGCGCAGCATGTGCTCGACCTGCCCGACCGCGGCCGTGCCTGACGCACTCACCCGGTACCCCTCTTCGTCTCTTCGTCCGCCCGTCGTCCACGCGTGTCCGCGACCAGCTTAAGCGTGCCTACGGCAGGTAGAAGGGGCGTACGCGCGTAACGATGAAGTCGACGACCGGGTCCTCGGCGGCGTCCAGGAGGATCAACTGCACAGGCCAGGGCGCCGGAACGCGTGCGAGCGCGCGCCCGAGGGCCTCCATCGGAGCGTTTCGCATGTCGGGCTCCCATCCCAGCAGTCGGACACCGATGTACAGCTCCGGCGCCCCGGCCTCGACGCTGGCGAGGCAGCGGTAGGCCGCCGCGACGACTCCGGTGGCGCGGAACTCCTCCCCGGCGGCGGCCAGGAACTCGACGGGATCCTCCTGCCAGTCCGGCTCGAAGAGCCGGACCCGGCCGCCGGTGGCGGGCCCGTCGAGCGGGCTGCGGCCCGCCCGGCAGAGCTCCGCGACGGCGGGCGGGGGCAGCGGGACCCCGACCGCCCCCTCGGGGTTGACCGCGATGCCGAGCTGCGGGGGCAGGCCCCGGGCGAAGTCCACGGCGGGGGCGACGGCGAAGTCCATGGCGGGACCGGCGCAGGCGCGGAACTGCTCCTCGGAGCTGTAGACCGGGACGTACGCGGCGCCGTTGATCTCCATGGTGGGCAGGCTGAGGCTGTTCACCCCGCCGGGCAGCGGGATCCACACGGAACTGCGCCCGAGCACCTCGAGGATCCGCCCGCCGGCTTCCGCCTGCCCGAGCGCCGCCCCGAGCACCTGCTCCAGCTCGTTACCCGGCCACATGTACGCCTCCACCAGCTCGCCCTCGTCTCGCCCAGAGATTAACGGTCGCCTAGCGGAACCCGATCACCCGCAGCCGCGAGGCCGCCGGGCGGTCCAGCAGGGTCACCGACGCGCAGCCCGCCGGCGGGCGGCCCGCCTCGGCCTCGCGCAGCAGCCGGGCCACCGCTCCCCGGTGCCGGGCGAAGGCGTACGCCGACACGCCCCGGCCCCGCGCGGCCTGCCCGGCCCGGGCCTCCTCGGGGGTGGTGTCGAGCAGCACCAGGTGCAGCGCGCGACCGCGCCGCCGGGCGGACCCGGCGAGCAGGGCCCGTACCCAGCTCTGGGTACCGCAGTCGTGGACGACGGCCGAGGCTCCGGAGCGCAGCACCCGCCACAGCCCCCAGTAGTGCGCGATCCGGACCGCCGGGCGGTACACCGCGTACGGCACGGCGGCCGGCATCCGGCGCTCCCACCGCTCGCGGGCGTCCTGGGAGTCGATGCCCCCGCCCTGGGCGGCCCGCTTGATCAGGGTGCTCTTGCCGCCGCCGGGCAGTCCGGAGACCACCACGACGTCCCCCTCGGCGAAGTGGAGCCGCTCCGGGCCCGCCGCGCTCGCGCGCAGGTCCCGTACCGGACCGGGCGCCTGCGCGGCCGCCGCCGTCCTGACCGTGCCGCGTTGGGCCGGCACCCCGGTCACGGCTCCTGTGCCCGCCCCCGGGGACGCTGCCCCCGCCGCGCCCGCGGCCGTACTCGTCGTCGCCAGTACTCCGAATCTCCGCACAGTGATCGCCTCCCCCGCATCGGGTCACCGGGACCCATCCCCCTGAGTGTAAAGAGACGGTAATCCGGGACCACCGGTTCCGCTCCGCTTCCGGACCCCCTCCCCCATTCGGTCGCACGCCGTGCAATGATGTGCGCCATCTGGACACCAACTGCATACCGGCCGCTTGAATCCGCGCGGGAGAGTCCCGGCACGCCGCAAGGCGGTGCCCGGGCGCCGAAGGAGCAAGTACCTCCCTTGAATCTCTCAGGCCCCGTACCGCGTGGATGAGGCAGATCTGAAAAGCGAGCCGCGCCACCGCCCGTGAGGGCACCGGCGACGGCTCCACCCAAGGTGCAAGTCGAAGACCTTCCCCTGGAAGCGGGGAACTCTCGGCGAACCTCTCAGGTTCCGATGACAGATGGGGAGGAACTCCTCCTCGTCATGTCATGCCCTGGGACCCGGGAGCCACACCCATGAGTACTGCCCCCCGCCTGACCGCCCTCGATGCGCTGCACCGTTCCCTCGGTGCGACCATGACCGACTTCGCGGGCTGGGACATGCCCCTGCGGTACGGCAGCGAGCGCGACGAGCACAACGCCGTCCGCACCAAGGCCGGCCTGTTCGACCTCTCCCACATGGGCGAGATCACCCTGACCGGCCCGGAGGCCGTCAAGGTCCTGGACTACGCGCTGGTCGGCAACATCTCCACCGTCGGCGTCGGCCGTGCCCGCTACACGCACATCTGCCAGGAGGACGGCGGGATCCTCGACGACCTGATCGTCTACCGCCTCGGCGAGACCGAGTTCATGGTCGTCGCGAACGCCTCCAACGCCCAGGTCGTCCTGGACGCGATCACCGAGCGCGCCGCCGGCTTCGACGCCGAGGTCCGCGACGACCGCGACGCGTACGCGCTGATCGCGGTGCAGGGCCCCGAGTCCCCCGGCATCCTCGCCTCCCTGACCGACGCCGACCTGGACGGGCTGAAGTACTACGCCGGCCTGCCGGGCACCGTCGCGGGCGTGCCCGCGCTGATCGCGCGTACGGGCTACACCGGCGAGGACGGCTTCGAGCTGTTCGTCTCCCCCGAGCACGCCGTGGAGCTGTGGCAGGCGCTGACCAAGGCGGGCGAGGGCGTCGGCCTGGTCCCGGCCGGTCTGTCCTGCCGCGACACGCTGCGCCTGGAGGCGGGCATGCCGCTGTACGGGCACGAGCTGACCACCTCCCTCACCCCGTTCGACGCGGGGCTGGGCCGGGTCGTGAAGTTCGAGAAGGAGGGCGACTTCGTCGGCCGCGCCGCCCTGGAGGCCGCCGCCGAGCGCGCCGCCACGAACCCGCCGCGCAAGCTGGTCGGCCTGATCGCCGAGGGCCGCCGCGTCCCGCGCGCCGGCTTCTCCGTGACCTTCGACGGCCAGGTCGTCGGCGAGGTCACCTCCGGCGCCCCGTCCCCGACTCTGGGCAAGCCGATCGCGATGGCTTATGTCGACGCGGCGCACGCCGCGCCCGGCACCTCCGGCGTGGGCGTGGACATTCGCGGTACGCATGAGGCGTACGAGGTCGTGGCTCTGCCGTTCTACAAGCGGCAGAAGTAATCCTGTCCGCTGTGCACGGAGATCCGCGGGCCCCACGGGTCTCCCGCACGGCCGCCGCGCCGCGCCCCGTCTCGGCAAGCAAGACCACCGTTCGTATCCACTCCCCCGCATCCAGGAGAATCAGGTCATGAGCAACCCCCAGCAGCTGCGTTACAGCAAGGAGCACGAGTGGCTGTCGGTCGCCGAGGACGGCGTCTCGACGGTCGGCATCACGGAGTTCGCGGCCAACGCGCTCGGTGACGTCGTCTACGCCCAGCTTCCCGAGGTCGGCGACACGGTGACCGCAGGCGAGACCTGTGGCGAGCTGGAGTCGACCAAGTCGGTCAGCGACCTGTACTCCCCCGTCACCGGTGAGGTCGTCGAGTTCAACCAGGACGTCGTGGACGACCCGGCCCTGGTGAACTCGGCCCCGTTCGAGGGTGGCTGGCTCTTCAAGGTGCGCGTCACGGAGGAGCCGGCCGACCTGCTCTCCGTCGACGAGTACGCCAAGCTCACCTCCGGCAACTGACCCCAGGGGACCGAAGATGTCTGTACTGAACACTCCTCTGCACGAGCTCGACCCGGACGTCGCCGCCGCCGTCGACGCCGAGCTCCTGCGCCAGCAGTCGACCCTGGAAATGATCGCGTCGGAGAACTTCGCTCCGGTCGCCGTCATGGAGGCCCAGGGCTCGGTCCTGACCAACAAGTACGCCGAGGGCTACCCGGGCCGCCGTTACTACGGCGGCTGCGAGCACGTCGACGTGATCGAGCAGATCGCGATCGACCGCATCAAGGCGCTGTTCGGCGCCGAGGCCGCGAACGTGCAGCCCCACTCGGGCGCGCAGGCCAACGCGGCCGCGATGTTCGCGCTGCTGAAGCCGGGCGACACGATCATGGGCCTGAACCTGGCCCACGGCGGTCACCTGACCCACGGCATGAAGATCAACTTCTCCGGCAAGCTCTACAACGTGGTCCCGTACCACGTGGACGAGACCGGCGAGGTCGACATGGCCGAGGTCGAGCGCCTCGCCAAGGAGTCCAAGCCGCAGCTGATCGTCGCGGGCTGGTCCGCCTACCCGCGCCAGCTGGACTTCGCCGCCTTCCGCCGCATCGCGGACGAGGTCGGCGCGTACCTGATGGTCGACATGGCGCACTTCGCCGGCCTGGTCGCCGCGGGTCTGCACCCGAACCCGGTGCCGCACGCCCACGTCGTGACCACCACCACGCACAAGACCCTCGGCGGTCCGCGCGGCGGTGTCATCCTGTCGACGCAGGAGCTGGCCAAGAAGATCAACTCCGCGGTCTTCCCGGGCCAGCAGGGCGGTCCGCTGGAGCACGTGATCGCGGCCAAGGCCGTCTCCTTCAAGGTCGCGGCCTCGCCCGAGTTCAAGGAGCGCCAGGAGCGCACCCTGGAGGGTGCGAAGATCCTCGCCGCCCGTCTGGTCCAGGACGACGTCAAGGCCGTGGGCGTGGACGTCCTCACCGGCGGCACCGACGTGCACCTGGTCCTGGTCGACCTGCGCAACTCCGAGCTGGACGGCCAGCAGGCCGAGGACCGCCTCCACGAGGTCGGCATCACGGTCAACCGGAACGCCATCCCGAACGACCCGCGGCCGCCGATGGTGACCTCGGGCCTGCGGATCGGTACGCCGGCGCTCGCCACCCGCGGTTTCGACGCGGAGGCCTTCACCGAGGTCGCCGAGATCATCGCGCAGGCGCTGAAGCCGGCCTACGACGCGGACGACCTGAAGGCGCGCGTCTCCGCGCTCGCCGCGAAGTTCCCGCTGTACCCGACGCTCTAGAGCGGCGCCTGGGAGGGGCCCGGCCTTTGTTTGTGCACAGGCCGGGCCTTTCTCATGACCAAAGCCCCAGGCGGATGCGGCCCATTGCCACTGAATCAGCCAAAAAATGGCAAATAGGCTCGGAATAAAGAACCACCCGCACCCCCTGGCAGGACGGACACCACACCTCATGGACATGAGCGCGGCCAACAGGAAGGGGCTCAGCCTCTTCGCCCTGATCATGATCGGGCTGGGCTCGATCTTCGGCTCCGGGTGGCTCTTCGGCGCGGGCCAGGCGGCCGCGGTCGCCGGGCCGGCGGCCATCATCGCCTGGGTCATCGGCGCCGTCTTCATCGGCATGATCGCCATGTCCTACGCGGAAGTGGGCGCGGCCTACCCGCTGCCCGGCTCGATGGCCCGCTTCGGCACCATCTCGCACGGGCCGGTCCTGGGCTTCATCACCGGCTGGGCGGTCTGGATCGCCATCGCCGCACTGATCCCGATCGAGTCCATCGCCGGTACGCAGTACATGTCGTCCTGGAACTTCGGCTGGGCCAAGGGCCTGGTGGAGAACGGCGGCCTGACCACCTCCGGCATGGCGATGGCCCTGTTCCTGACCGTGGCGCTGTGGCTGGCCTGCTACTGGTCGGTGGCGCTGCTCGCCAAGGCGAACAACCTGCTCACCCTGGTCAAGTTCGCCATCCCGGTGCTCGCCGTGATCGCCCTGATCGCCTCCGGATTCCACACCGGCAACTTCACCGACCACGGCGGCTTCGCCCCCAACGGCTGGTCCGCGGTCATGACCGCCGTCACCACGTCCGGTGTCGTCTTCGCCTTCAACGGGTTCCAGGCCGTCGTCAACCTCGGCGGCGCCGCCAAGAACCCCGGCCGCGCCATTCCGCTGGCCCTGGTCGGCGCGCTCTCCCTCGGCCTGGTCATCTACCTGGCCCTGCAGATCGCCTTCATCGGCGGTGTCCCGCCGGAGAAGCTGGCCGAGGCCGGCGGCTGGAGCGGCATCAACTTCGCCTCGCCGTTCGCCGACCTGGCCAAGATGCTGATGCTGCACTGGGTCGTCACGATGCTCCAGTTCGGCGCCTTCATCTCGCCGTCCGGTGCCAACATCGGCAACGTCGCCTCCGCCTCGTACATGGCGCAGAACCTCGCGGACACCGGCTTCTTCCCGAAGAAGATCCGCGAGGTCCACCCCAAGTACGGCACCGCCCGTCCCGCGATGTGGCTGAACCTCGGCTTCTCGATCCTGCTGCTGGTCACCGTGGGCCACAGCTGGGAGGCGCTGGCCAGCGTCGTCTCCGCCGCGATGGTGGTCTCGTACCTGATCGGCCCGATCGCGGTCGGCGTCTTCCGCAGGACCAAGCCCGAGCTGCCGCGCCCCTTCCGCCTGCCGGCGGCCAGGATCCTCTGCCCGGTCACGTTCGCCTTCGCCGCCTGCGCCCTGTACTGGTCGAAGTGGCCGGACACCGGCAAGGTGGTGCTGCTCACCCTGGTCGCCGCCCCGATCGCGGCCGTGGTCCTCAAGCGCAAGGGCGAGAAGAACCTGGCCAAGCAGTTCGCCCCGGCCTGGTGGATGATCGCCTTCCTGCTGTGGCTCGGCACCCTGTCGGCGCTCGGCAGCAAGGAATTCGGCGGCCACGGGATCATCCCGGGCGGCGTGGACATCGCCATGGTCGCCGTCTCGGCCCTGGGCTTCTACTTCTGGGCCGTACGGTCCGGGGTCAAGGCCCACTACGCGGGCCTGCCGGGCCCGGACCCGGTCCTGGACGCCGCCCCCGCCGAGGAGGCCGCCCCGGCCGGAGCACCGGAGCGTGAGCTGACCCACGCTTGACCACCACCTTCCCGACCCGTCCGGCAGCCGAGCCGTTCATCTCGCCGAGTTAAGCTCGTCTGCCGGACAAAATCCGCAGATCCACCCCTCCTGCCCCGCTTCCCACCCACGAGCAGACATAGGAGTCCGCAACCGTGGCCATCTCCGTCTTCGATCTCTTCTCGATCGGCATCGGTCCCTCTTCCTCCCACACCGTCGGACCGATGCGCGCCGCGCGCATGTTCGTGACCCGGCTCAAGAAGGACGGCGTCCTCGCCCAGACGGCCGCGGTCCGGGCCGAGCTCTTCGGCTCGCTGGGCGCCACCGGCCACGGCCACGGCACCCCCAAGGCGGTCCTGCTGGGCCTGGAGGGCCACTCCCCCCGCACGGTGAACGTGGAGACCGCCGACGCCGAGGTCGAGCGCATCCGCACCACCGGCCGCCTGCGCCTGCTGGGCACCGAAATAGGCGACGGGCACGAGATCCCCTTCGACGAGCCGAACCAGCTGATCCTGCACCGCCGGCGCTCGCTCCCGTACCACGCCAACGGCATGACGCTCTTCGCGTACGACGCCGCGGGCACCCCGCTGCTGGAGAAGACGTACTACTCGGTCGGCGGCGGCTTCGTCGTGGACGAGGACGCGGTCGGCGAGGACCGGATCAAGCTCGACGACACGGTGCTGAAGTACCCCTTCCGTAGCGGCGACGAGATGCTCCGCCTCGCGAACGAGACCGGCCTGTCGATCTCCTCGATGATGCTGGAGAACGAGAAGGCCTGGCGCACGGAGGAGGAGATCCGCGAGGGTCTTCTGGAGATCTGGCGCGTCATGCAGGCCTGCGTCTCGCGCGGCATGTCCCGCGAGGGCATCCTCCCCGGCGGCCTGCGGGTCAAGCGCCGGGCCGCCTCCACGGCGCGCCAGCTGCGCACCGAGGGCGACCCGATGCTGCACCGCAGCGAGTGGGCGACGATCTACGCGATGGCGGTCAACGAGGAGAACGCGGCCGGCGGCCGCGTCGTCACCGCCCCGACGAACGGCGCCGCGGGCGTCCTGCCGGCGGTCCTGCACTACTACATGAACTTCGTACCGGGCGCGGACGAGGACGGCGTGGTCCGCTTCCTCCTCGCGGCGGGCGCGATCGGCATGCTCTTCAAGGAGAACGCCTCGATCTCCGGCGCGGAGGTCGGCTGCCAGGGCGAGGTCGGCTCGGCCTGCTCGATGGCGGCCGGCGCCCTCGCCGAGGTCCTGGGCGGCACCCCGGAGCAGGTCGAGAACGCGGCCGAGATCGGCATGGAGCACAACCTCGGCCTGACCTGCGACCCCGTCGGCGGCCTCGTGCAGATCCCCTGCATCGAGCGCAACGGCATGGCGGCGGTCAAGGCCGTCACCGCGGCCAAGATGGCCATGCGCGGCGACGGCTCGCACAAGGTCTCCCTCGACAAGGTCATCAAGACCATGAAGGAGACCGGCGCCGACATGAAGGTCAAGTACAAGGAGACCGCCCGCGGCGGCCTCGCGGTCAACGTCATCGAGTGCTGACGGTCCCTCCCGCCGTACGTCCCCCGAGCCCGTCCTCCCCCCGGAGGGCGGGCTCGGCCCGTTGCCGCGAAGACGGGACGAGGTGCCCGGCGGAAAAGGACTTTTGACCGGAGGGGGGCGGCCCGGTGGTGGGCTAGCTTGCCCAAGTGGGCTCGCCGCGCGTCGTCGACGCGGCCCCACCCCGAGAGAGAGGCCGCCCCATGACCGGCATCGAACACCGCGTCCTCCCGCTCCGGTTGGAGGCAGCGCCCGCCCCCATCCCGATGCGGGGCGTCTTCGTGTACCGGGCCGACCGGCCCTACGAGGTCTCCGTCGACTTCGAGGGCGCCGGGCTCCACCTGGCGCGCTGGGTGTTCTCCCGGGAACTGCTGCTCGACGGGCACGTCTGCGCCACCGGGGAGGGCGACATCCAGGTGTGGCCGCGCTGGAAGGGCACCGAGCCGCGGGTCTTCCTCGCCTTCAGCAACGGCGAGCGCTCGTGCGTGGTGTCCGCGCGCGCGAAGGACGTACGGGAGCTGTGCCGGCGGATGACCGACATGGTCCCCCGCGGGCAGGAGCAGCGGCACTACGACCTCGACGCCGAGCTGAGCGCGCTGCTGCCCGGCTGAGTGCCGCCCGGCCGACCGAGGCCCCGCTGGCTGCCGCCCGGCCGGGTCCGGGGCCGGCCCACCGCCGGAACCGCGCTCGCGCGCGGCGCGTCTTCCCTGGTGACACCAGTCCCCGTCTCTCGAGAATCAGGGGGACGTCATGAACCGTCCACGCCGTCGGCAGGCCGCCGCGCTGGGCACGGGCGCACTGCTCGCCACCACCCTCGCCTTCGCCGCACCGGCCTCCGCAGCCTCCTCCGTCTCCACCACCACCCCCTCCACCCCGCTCGTCGTCAATGCCCGCTGGGGCGGGCACTGCACCTACGACCGGCTGGTCGTCGACCTGCGGGGACACGTCCCCCAGGTCACCGTCACCCGCGTGCCCAGGCTGGTGCAGGACGGGTCCGGCAAGCCCGTTCCGCTGGCCGGCCGCTACTTCCTGGAGATCCGCCTGCACCCCGCGGCCGCGCACGACGACGCCGGCCGGAACGTCTACCACGGGCCCAAGATCCTCAAGGTCTACCTGCCCAAGCTGAAGGGCATCGCCCTGACCGGCGATTTCGAGGGGTACATCACCCTCGGTGCCGCCTTCGACACCAAGCCCTCCTTCACCTCGTTCAAGCTGCACGGCCCGGAGCGGTTCGTGCTGGACATCGCGCACCGGAACGTGTGCTGAGCACGGCGGCGGGGCCCGGCGTCGCACGCACCGGGCCCCGCCCCCGCGTGCCTAGCGGTGCTCGGGGTTCGGGAAGTCGAAGCGGCAGCCCGCGTCCCACAGGGAGCGCTGGTTGCCGTGCGCGGGCATCCCGCCGGACCGCTTGAGCAGGGCGGCCAGGTGCATCAGGTTCCAGCTCATGAAGGTGGTGTTCCGGTTGGTGAAGTCGTTCTCGGGGCCGCCGGAGCCGGGGTCCATGTACGAGGGCCCGGGCCCGGCCTCGCCGATCCAGCCGGCGTCGGCCTGCGGGGGGATCGCGTAGCCGAGGTGCTGGAGGCTGTAGAGGATGTTCATGGCGCAGTGTTTGACGCCGTCCTCGTTGCCGGTGATCAGCGCACCGCCGACGCGCCCGTAGTAGGCGTACTGGCCCCGCTCGTTCAGGATCGAGGAGCAGGCGTAGAGCCGCTCGACGACCTGCTTCATCACCGAGCTGTTGTCACCGAGCCAGATCGGGCCGCACAGCACGAGGATGTCCGCGTCCATGATCTGGCTGTAGAGCACCGGCCACTGATCGCTCTCCCAGCCGTGGTCGGTCATGTCGGGCCAGACCCCGGTGGCGATGTCGTGGTCGACGGCGCGGATGAGCGAGGTCCGCACGCCGGCCGCCTCCATCACCGCACGGCTCTTGTCGATCAGGCCCTCGGTGTTGCTGGGCTCGGGCGAGCGCTTGAGCGTGCAGTTGACGTAGACGGCGGTCAGGTCGGAGTAGTCGAACGCGCTCGCATGCGCGGTTCCCATGTCGGTATCGGTGTCTGCGGCCACCCGCCCAGGCTCACCGGGACCGGGCCCGGCCGCCACCCGACCGCACCCGTCCGGGCCGGGCGGGGGGCGGTTTGTCGCCCGTCCGTGCGGCCGACTAGGGTCAGCGGGCCTTGGTGTTCGGGAAACCGGTGGGAAACCGGTGCGGCCCTCGCCACTGTGATCGGGAAGTCCGGCTCCACTCCTGCGGGAAAGCCACTGGGCTGCGCGGGAGGTTCCGCGCTGCCCGGGAAGGCGGAGCCGGGACATCAGCACCCGTGAGCCAGGAGACCGGCCGGGGCGCGTTGTCCATCCACGAGGTGCTGGAGAGGTCTCCCCACTCATGCATATAGCCGAGGGGTTCCTACCCCCGTTGCACGCGGCCGCCTGGGGCGCCGCGTCCGCTCCCTTCGTCGTCCACGGCGTCCGCTCGCTCACCCGCGAGGTGAAGGCCAACCCGGAGAGCACCCTGCTGCTCGGAGCCTCCGGGGCGTTCACCTTCGTCCTGTCCGCCCTGAAGATCCCCTCCGTGACGGGCAGTTGTTCGCACCCCACCGGTACCGGGCTCGGGGCGATCCTGTTCCGGCCCCCGATCATGGCGGTGCTGGGGACCATCACCCTGCTGTTCCAGGCCCTGTTGCTGGCCCACGGCGGGCTCACCACCCTCGGCGCGAACGTCTTCTCGATGGCCGTCGCCGGTCCGTGGGCGGGCTACGCCGTCTACCGGCTGCTGCGCACGTCCGGCGTCCCGCTGATGGTGACCGTCTTCTTCGGCGCCTTCTTCGCGGACCTGGTCACCTACTGCGTCACCAGCGTGCAGCTCGCGCTGGCCTTCCCGGACCCGGCCACCGGATTCCTCGGCGCGCTCGCGAAGTTCGGGGGCATCTTCGCGGTCACGCAGATTCCGCTGGCCGTGAGCGAGGGCCTGCTGACCGTCCTCGTGATGCGGCTGCTGATGGCGTCGAGCAGGTCGGACCTGGTCCGGCTGGGCGTCGCCGAGCTGACGTCCGGCGGCACCGGAAAGCAGGAGGCGGCAGCCCGATGAGCAGGAACGCGAAGATCAACACCTTGCTGCTGCTCCTGGTGGCGGCACTGGCCGTACTGCCCATCGCGCTGGGTCTCGGCGAGGGCAAGGAGGAGCCGTTCACGGGAGCCGACGCGCAGGCGGAGACGGCCATCACCGAGATGAAGCCCGACTACGAGCCCTGGTTCTCCCCGCTGTACGAGCCCCCCTCCGCCGAGATCGAGTCGGCGCTGTTCGCCCTGCAGGCGGCGCTGGGCGCGGGCGTGCTCGCGTACTACTTCGGCATCCGCAAGGGCCGCCGCCAGGGTGC
>NZ_JBSGXB010000119.1:0-20923 GCF_053609185.1 Streptomyces sp. NPDC054956
GTGCCGCGGACCAGGTCCGACCAGAAGTTGCCGAGCTCGCCGGTCCGGGAGCGCGCGAAGCCCCGTACGAGGGCCACCGCGACGGCCATGCCGACAGCGGCGGACACGAAGTTCTGGACCGCGAGGCCGCCGGTCTGGACGACGTGGCCCATGGCCTGCTCGCCCGCGTACGACTGCCAGTTGGTGTTCGCCACGAAGGAGGCGGCGGTGTTGAAGGCCTGGTCCGGGTCGATCGCGACGAAGCCGAGCGAGCCGGGCAGGACGCCCTGGGCGCGCTGGAGGGCGTAGAGGAAGAGGACGCCGACCGCCGAGAAGGCGAGGACGCCCCGCAGGTAGGCGGGCCAGCGCATTTCGGCGTTCGGGTTGGCGCCGATGGCCTTGTAGATCCACTTCTCGGGGGCGTAGTGCCTCTCGGAGGAGTAGACCCGGGCCATGTAATCGCCGAGCGGACGGTAGGCCAGTGCGAGCGCGGCGATGAGCGCGAGCAGCTGGAGCACACCAGCGGTGACGGGGCTCATGCTCAGAACCTCTCCGGGTACACGAGGGCGAGGACGAGGTAACCCAGCAGGGAGACGGCCACGGCGAGGCCGACGATGTTCTCGACGGTCACAGCTTGGCCACCCCTCGGGCGATGAGAGCCACCAGTGCGAAGACCGCGACCGTGGTGACGACGAAGGCCGTATCGGCCATCGTGAGCTCCTGAGTTGAAGAGGAAGTAGGTGAATCGGCCAGACGGCCGAGGACGAGACAACCGTGTCCCCACCCCGCCGTTAAGACGCCTTGACGGCCTCCTTACGGGCGCACGAGAACTCTTGACGCCGCCCTTACGCGAAAGATCAACTAGAAGCTCTGGCGCCGCCTCGCGCGGCCGGCCCCCCGTGCTCCGCCCCCGGGCCCCCGCATATGGATCGCGTGAAGAGTGGCGGGCCGGCCGTATGGATCACGCCAAGAGTGCTGGCGGCCACCCCCGTAAGCCTTCGACGCTGTCCTGACTTTGCTCATTCGGAGGGATCGGCGACATGGCCATGCAGGTGGGGAAGCAGACAGCGGCAGCTCAGGGGCCGGGCCAGGAGGAGCCCCCCGATACCGGCGCGACCGTGACGGGGGACCGGCACAAGCTGACTGCCGTGCAGGGCCTGGCCGCGCTGTCGCTCGACGCGATGGCCTCCGTCGCGTACGGGCCCGAGTCGATCGTGCTCGTCCTGGCCGCGGCCGGTGCGTACGGGATGGGGTTCACGCTCCCCGTCACGCTGGCGATCGCCGGGCTCCTCGCCGTGCTGGTCGCCTCGTACCGCCAGGTGATCGCCGCCTTTCCCGACGGCGGTGGTTCCTACGCCGTCGCCAAACGCCATCTGGGGCGGCGTACGAGCCTGGTCGCCGCGGCCTCGCTGATCCTCGACTACGTGCTGAACGTCGCGGTCTCCGTCACCGCCGGTGTGGCCGCGCTGACTTCGGCCTTCCCGGGGCTCCACGGCCAGCGGGTGTGGATCTGCCTCGGTGTGCTCGTCCTGGTCACCGCCGTGAACCTGCGCGGGGTCGTCGACTCCGCCAAGGCCTTCCTCGTCCCGACCGCGGTCTTCGTCGGCTCGATCCTCGTGATGATCGCCGTCGGCCTCTTCCGTGACGGCCCCGTCAGCACCGCCTCGGCCGCCGGACACGCCTCCGCACTCGGCGAGGGCGCCACCGCAGTCGGTGCGCTCCTGCTGCTCAAGGCCTTCGCGGCCGGCTGCTCCGCCCTCACCGGCGTCGAGGCCGTCGCCAACGCCGTCCCCTCCTTCCGTGCGCCGGCCGCCCGCCGGGCCCAGGGCACCGAGGTCGCCCTCGGCGCGCTGCTCGGCGTCATGCTGATCGGCCTGTCGATCCTCATCGGCCGCTTCCACCTCCAGCCGGTGGAGGGAGTGACCGTCCTCGCCCAACTTGCCGACGCCTCGTTCGGCCACAACGCGGCCTTCTACGTGGTCCAGTTCGCCACCGTGGTGCTGCTCGCGCTCGCCGCGAACACCTCCTTCGGCGGGCTGCCCGTCCTGATGAGCCTGCTGGCGCGCGACCACCACATGCCGCACTTCTTCGCCCTCAAGGCCGACCGCCAGGTGCACCGTCACGGTGTCGTCTGGCTGGCGCTCGTCTCGGCCGCACTCCTCGTGGTCTCCGGCGGCGACACCAACACCCTCGTCCCGCTCTTCGCGATCGGCGTCTTCGTCGGCTTCACGATCTGTCAGGTCGGGATGGTCCTGCACTGGTACGGCGGGCGCCCGAAGGGCTGGCAGGCGAAGGCGGCGCTCAACGGCTTCGGCGCGCTGCTGACCGGGGTCTCCGCGGTGGTCGTCACGGCCACCAGGTTCACCGAGGGGGCCTGGCTGATCGTCCTCGCCCTGCCGCTGATCGTCGTCGGCTTCGAGAAGGTCCACCGGGCGTACACCGAGATCGGTGAACGCCTCGAACTCGGCCGTGTTCCGCGTCCGCCGCACCGGGCGCACTCGCTGGTCGTGGTCCCCGTCTCGGGGCTGTCCCGCCTGACCTGCCGGGCCCTCACCGCGGCGCGCTCGCTCGGGGACGAGGTCCTCGCCGTCACCGTCACCCACCCCACCGCCGAGGACCGGCGGGGAGCCGACGCGCTGCGCCGGGACTGGGAGTTGTGGAATCCCGGCGTGGAGCTCGTCGAACTCGCCTCGGAGAGGCGCGCGGTGGGCCGTCCGGTATCGGCGTACGTACGCGAGCTCGCGCGAACCCACCCGGACGCCCAGGTCACCGTACTCATCCCGGAGACCGAGCCCGCCCACCTGTGGCAGCGGATCCTGCAGAACCAGCGCGGCTCCGTGGTCGCCCACGCCGTCCGCAGGGACACCGACGCCGTCATCTGCCGGCTCCGCTTCCGACTCGGCGCACGGAGTGAACCGCCGGCCCTTGACGGCTTCCGCTGACGATCAACGGCGCGGGTCCGCCGTAAGGTCCGGGGGTATGACCGTCGCTCGATCCGTCGCCCTGTTCGCCGTCGCCGCCCTGTTCGAGATCGGCGGCGCCTGGCTGGTCTGGCAGGGCATCCGCGAGCACAAGGGCTGGATCTGGATCGGCGCCGGAGTCATCGCCCTCGGCCTCTACGGCGTGGTGGCCACCTTCCAGGCCGACGACGACTTCGGACGCATCCTCGCCGCGTACGGGGGGATCTTCGTGGCCGGGTCCATCGCCTGGGGCATGGTCGCCGACGGGTACCGGCCCGACCGCTACGACGTCATCGGCGCCCTGGTCTGCCTCGCCGGTATGGCCGTGATCATGTACGCGCCCCGCGGTCACTGACCTGCCGCGTCTTGTGCGCCGGCCGGTGGTGGGCGATGATCTGGGCTTTCCATCGGGCGGGGGCGATGTCGGTGACCTTTGTGATGATCGTGGCTGGGCTGATCGGGTTCGTGGTCTTCGCGATCTCGTTGGGCGTCTACGTGCACGCCGGTCCGCTGTTGAAGAGGGGCGTGCGCACCTCTGCCGTCTGTGTGAACGTGGGTCAGGTCGCGGCGGGTTCGATGCTGTTGCTGGAGTACACGCCCCCGGGCGGCCCCGCGCGGCAGTACACGGTGGGTCCGTTCACGTTCCCGCCCGTGCGGGTCGGGGAACGGCTCGATGTGATCTACGACCCGAAGCGCCCGCAGGAGGCGAGCCTCCCGGAGCGGCTTCCCAGGAGCACGCGCGGTCTGCTGATCGGCATGGCCGTGTCCGGCGCGGTGCTCGCGGCCTGCGCGGTACGGATCGTGATCGCCGTGCGCGGCTGACGGCGGGCCTGGGCGGGGCCGCTCAGCGGTCACATTGCGCCACGGGTCTTGTGGCCGCACGCTCCGGGCGTGCAGGCTCGACGCATGAACACGGCTAGGCATGCCAGTGAACAGCTGATGAGTTGGCCTTCGCTCGTCGAAGGCCGGCCTGCCTGTGGTGCCGCACTCGGTCTGAACGCGGGGGCACAGGAGATCGTCCACTTCCACGGAGAGCACGAGGCCGACGTCCACCTGACGCGCACGATGATCACCAAACTCCGTCCGGCCCTCGCTGCGTCCACCGCCATAACCCTGCGCACCGGCTCGGAATGGGTGACGGTACGCCTGGACATCGGTTCCGACGTGGACCTGTTGGCCACTCTCGTCAGCGCCGCGCTCCAGGCCGCCGGCCAGACGGAGGAGCGTACGAGGAGCCGGAATCCGGACCCCTGTACACGGCACGGAGGAGCGACCGCTGTCATCGGAAGGGCGTGCGCCTGACGGCGATCCCGGGCCGTTCCCCGGCCGGTGCCGAAGGGGGACGTACGGGGTGGCGGATGTGCAGCGCGGCGAGCAACACGCAGAGCGCGGCCATCACGGACCAGAGGGCGGTCGTCCCCGCGCGGGCGAGCAACTGGGTACCGAGGACGGGTGCGAGCGTCGCCGCGATGCCCCAGCTGGTACCGAAGAGGGCGAGGTAGCGACCGCTCGCGCCGGGCGGGGCGAGGTCGGTCACGAGGGCGTAGACGCGGCCCATGACCAGCAGGTCGCCGAGACTCCACACGGCGGCCGAGACGAGGAGCGCGGGCAGGCCGCGGGCGAGGGCGTAGCCCATCAGGCCCGCGGCCAGGAGGAGATGGGCGAGGGCGAGCGTGACGGGCGTGGTGAGATCGCTCGTCCAGCGCAGCCCGATCAAGGGCTGGGCGAGCACGGTGGTGGCCGCGGCGGCGGTGAACAACAGGCCCGCGTAGGCGGCGGGCAGACCCTGCCGGTCGAGGGCGAGCGGGAGGGTCATCACGGTCTGCTGGTTGATCAGGGCGTAGGCGGTTCCGGTGGCCAGGACGCTCAACAGGGCCCGGTCCCGCAGCGGTCGTACGGCGGTGGCGTCCCGGTCCCCTCCGGGAGGTGCCGGACGGTCGTGGGGGAGGGCCAGCCGGATCAGCAGCGCGCAGGCCAGGCACGTCGCGGCGTCGACGACGAAGAGCCAGCGCAGGTCCCAGCGTCCGAGCAGGGCGGCGAGCAGTCCCGCGCCCATGCCGCCCGCCGCGAGCGCGGCGCTGAACAGGCTGAACGCGCGCACCCGTTGCCGCTCCGGCACGGATTCGCCGATGATCGCCTGGCTCGGCGGCTCGTAGAGCTCGAAGGACAGTCCGAGCAGCACCGCCCCGCAGACCGCCCAGGCGAGTGAGGCGGAGGCCGCGATGGCCAGCTGGGCCACGGCGCAGCCGCAGAGCCCGAGCACGATGGTCGTCCGCCGGCCGATGCGGTCGGCCAGTCCTCCCCCGGCCAGCCGCGAGGGGATCGTCGCGAGCCCGAAAGCCGCGGTGACCAGCCCGGCGGTGGTCAGGCTCGCTCCGTGGTCGGCGCAGATCAGCGCGGTGAGGAAGGGCAGCGAGAAGGCTCCGAGCCGGTTGACGATCCGGGCGAGCAGGAGCAGACGGACGGTGCGGGGCAATGGATCCGGACGCAACGCGGCACCCTTCATCCCACACTCCTCATCACTGGTGAATCGTCTATTGTCAGTGACGTACACCGTAGGCGGGTGAAAGGTAACTGGTCAAGTGTTGTTCGACAGTCACATGCGTACGTTGCTCGATGCGTCGGTGGCGCTCGTCAACGCGTTGACCGACGGTGAGGCACGCGGGCGTCGCTACGCCGCTCCCGAGGGGGCCGAGCGGGTCGGGGCGGTCCGCGCGGCGCTTTCCGCCGGGGCGGACCTGGGGCCCGACGACGCCGACCGGTTGGCCGACATCGCCGGAGCCCTGCGCACCGTGTTCGAGGCCGCGGACGCCGACCGCCTCGACGACGCGGCCCCCGCCCTCAACGCGCTGCTGCGGGAGACCGGCGCCCGCCCCCAGCTCGACCGGGCCCCCGGGGAGCCCTGGCAGGTCCACTTCCACGGCGCCGAGGATTCCTACGCCACCGGCTGGGGCGCCGGCTGCGCCACCGGCCTCGCCATGGCGCTCGGCGGCGACTACGCCGGACGCCTGGGGGTCTGCGCGGCCGGGCGCTGCGACCGGGTCTACGTGGACACGTCCCGCAACGCCGGCCGCCAGTTCTGCTCGACCGCCTGCCAGAACAGGGTCAAGGCGGCGGCGTTCCGCGCGCGGCGCGCGAGCGGCGAGGACGATCGGGCCGGTGGGGCGCCGGGCACGGCTCACCCGGAGAAGTGAACTCGCGGCGCCCTGACGTCAGTCGCGCCCGGCGCGCCGGGCGCGGGCGGGGTGCGCGTGCGGCTCGGCGGGATGCGGTGCCGAGACGGGGACCTGGAGGCTTCCGTAGCGTTCCATGCGCTGCCAGCGCAGACGTGATCCGGCGATGGCGGTGAACACCGACTGGATGACGACCAGGTACATCAGCTGCCGGTACACGAACTGCTGGAGCGGCAGGCTCCACAGCGGGCCGGGGTGCTCCTCGTCGAGGTGGAAGGCGTAGAGGCCCATCAGGACCTGGAGGAGCAGGAAGGCGCTCCACAGGCCCAGGATCCGCAGCGGGTCGAGGAAGATCAGGCCGAAGACCGCGGTGACGTCCACCACGGGGGCGAGCAGGGGCAGCAGGACCTGGAACATCAGGAGGTACAGCAGACCCCGGCGGCCGAGCTTTCCGGCCTGGCCGCGCTGGCCGAGCGCGCCGCGGTGCTTCCACATGGCCTGGAGGGTCCCGTAGCACCAGCGGTAGCGCTGTTTCCAGAGGGCGCCGAGCGTGGCGGGGGCCTCGGTCCAGGCCTTGGCGCGCTCCTCGTAGACGACGCGCCAGCCGTCACGGCACAGGGCCATGGTGAGGTCGGTGTCCTCGGCGAGGGTGGTGTCGCTCACGCCGCCGACGCGCAGGAGGGCCTCGCGGCGGAAGGCACCGATCGCGCCGGGCACGGTGGGCATGCATTCGGCGAGGTCGAAGAGGCGCCGGTCGAGGTTGAAACCGACGACGTACTCGATGTGCTGCCAGCGGCCCAGCAGACCGCCGCGGTTGACGACCTTGGCGTTGCCCGACACGGCTCCGACGCGGCGGTGGGCGAAGGGCTGGACGATCATGCGGACGGCGTCCGGTTCGAAGACGGTGTCTCCGTCGACCATGACGAGCAGGTTGCAGGAGGCGGCGGCGATACCCGTGTTGAGGGCGGCGGGCTTCCCGGCGTTCTGCTGGCGGATGACGCGCACGTACGGCAGGCGCAGGGCCTCCACGATGTCGGCGGTGCCGTCGGTGGAGCCGTCGTCGACCACGATGACCTCCACCGGATGGTCGGAGGCCAGCAGTGAGCGGACGGCCGCCTCGATGCCGGCGGCCTCGTTGTAGGCCGGGACGATGACGCTGACCGGTTCGGTGACCGGGGCACCCCAGGGCTTGCGGCGCTTGCGCACGTGGCGGCGGGCGGCGGTGAAGACGGCCAGGGCGCGCAGCACGCTGACCGCACCCGCCGCCCACAGCAGCCAGGAGAGCGCCGTCAGGACCCAGTCGCTGGCGCGCAGGGCGCTGATCAGCGAGATCCCCTGCCACTCGTCGGCGGACGCCGCCTGGTGCGTGGGGGCGGGCAGGCCGGTGGCGTCGCTGACGGTGGCGAATTGGAAGCCCGCAGCCTTGAGCCGCGGGATGAGACGTTCGAGGGCCGCCACGGTCTGCGAGCGGTCGCCACCCGCGTCGTGCATGAGCAGGATCTGGCCGTCGGCGCCCTTGGGCGTGGAGTTGGCCACGATCTCGTCCACACCGGGGCGGCGCCAGTCCCGGCTGTCCTGAGTGGTGAGGACGGTGAGGTACCCGTCCTGGCCCGCCTGGACGACGACGTCCCAGTCGCCGTCGCTCAGCGCCTCGCCGGTCGAGGAGTACGGCAGGCGCAGGAGGGGGGTGGTGATGCCGGTGGCACCGGCGATGACCAGCTGGCTCTCGCGCAGTTCCAGGGAGCGGCGCCAGGGCGAGGCCGCGGCGAGGTTGGTGTGGGTGAAGGTGTGGACGCCGATCTCGTGGCCGTCCTCGACGATCCGGCGCGCCAGTTCGGGATGGGCCGCGACCTGCGCGCCGACGGTGAAGAAGGTGGCATGGACATCGTTGCGGCGCAGGACGTCGAGGACCTCGGGCGTCCACCGGGGGTCCGGTCCGTCGTCGAAGGTCAGGGCGATCGTGCGGGGTTCGACGCGTACCGTCCGCCCGGAGAACCCCTCGATCACCGGGCCGCCCGTCCGGATGTGCTCGGGGACGGTGTCCGCCGGTCCCGGATCGCGGGGAGCGCCGTCGGCGGTGGTGTCGAACATGTGCTTGGCGTAGCCCTGGAGCAGCAGGGCCGCCGACAGGGTCAGGACCAGTGTGGTCAGGAGCAGCCAGTGGGTGCGCAGGGGGACGTTGCGTACGGTGCTGTGCCGGCCGCGCGGTGCGCGGCGGTTCTTCGACAAGGTGGGGAGTGCTTCCTGCCTGGGCTGGTGGGGCGGATCAGGGGTGGGCGGTCGGTTTGCCGCCCTGACCGGGCGCGGTCGTGGGCTTGCCGTGACCGGTCGAACCGGGGGCCGGCGTGGCCCCGTTGCCGTTGCCGTTCCCGGGGGACGGGGTCGGATTCGGGCCGGGGGCGGTCGTGGCGCCCGCCGTGGTCCCGGGGGCGGTGCCGCGGGTGGGGCCCGTGGTGGCGGTCGCCGGCGCCTGGGCCGCACCGCCCGTGGCCGCGCCGGAGGATTTCGCCGGAGCGGGGGACGAACCGGCCGGCGCCGGAGGTTTGCTCTGCGCCGATTCCGGGACCTGAGGGGTGTGGGGGAGCGGCAGGAACGGGGAGGAGAGCGTGGGTCCGCCGAACAGAGCGCTGATCAGCAGGACGATGTAGCCGACGGCGGGAACGACGAGGAGCCAACCCAGTCGCCGCACCCGGCGCTGACGCCTGCCCGAGGAGTCGACGAAGACGGGGCCGGCAGCGGACCCGGTCGGCGGGCCCGGCTCCGCGGGGCGCGGGGCGGGCTCGTCGAGACGCAGGACGGGGACCGGGACGGTGTCGTAGACAGTGCTGCCGACCGGGGCGGTGTCGTAGACAGTGCTGCCGACCGGGGCGGTGTCGTAGACCGTGCCGTCGACCGGGGCGTACGCCGGGGCGTACGCCGGGGTGCAGGCCGGGGCGTAGGCCGTGTCGTCGTGCGTGGAGCCCGGTTGTCGGTGCATCGGTGGACAGCCTCTACGGGGTGGTGGACGTGAGCGGGGCGGAGCTACGGGGTGGTGCCGGCGGGGCGGCCCGGCGATCCGTCCTTGCGGGACGGGGACGGGGACGGGCCTGTGCTCGGCGGACCCGTCGGATGGGTGCCCGGCGGGTGTTCGCCGGAGCTCGGTCCCGGAGTGACGGGCCTGCGACTCGGTTCGGGTTTGCCCGGATGCGTCGGGCCCGCGGAGTCCTGCGGGACGCCCGTGGGAGCCGGGGACGGCGAGCCGGCGCCCTGCTCCGGCGGGCCGCTCAGGACGGGCGCGCAGTAACCCGGAACGCCGGACCGGCTTCCCGCTGCCGCGACCAGCGCGGCGAACCGCTGCTCGGACAGGGCGTCGAGGGAATCCGGGCCCCCGGCACGGGCGAACGTGCGGCACAGCTCGGCCAGGTCGGCGGGCACGGACGTGGGGGAGCTCCTGAGGATTCCCGGGGGCGCCTCGCCCGAGTCCGGCGCGACGGCGACGGCGGAGGGCGACGGGTGCGCGTGCTCGGGGGTGCCGCCCAGGACGGCGGGGAGGTTGCCCGTGCCGGCCGCGACCGCGACACCGCCCAGGGTGGCCGCCAGTGCGGCGGCCGCAATCTTCGCGCCGAGGAGCGTCGCCGGCGTGAACATCGATCGCCCCCGGGAGGAGGGAGCGGGGGCGGGCGCAGGGGCAGAGGCGGGATCGGCGGCGGTGGCAGTGGTGGCAGTGGTGGCGGTGGTGGCGGTGGCAGTGGTGGCGAGACGAGCGGCCCGGAACATGGCCATGGCCTCCCGTTCACCGGCCACCTCGCCGTTGCCCGCCGGAGCGGCGGCGGCGGCGAGCAGTCCCGCGAGGGCCTCGTGACCATGACCGCCCGACGGGTCCGGCGAGCCCGACCGGGCACCGGCGAGCAGCTGCTCGGCCGTGGCATGGTCGATTCGACGGGTTCGGTGGGTGCTCATGTCGTGTCCTTCAGCGTTCGCGCCGTCGTCGGTGTCACTCGTGTGGCGAAAGTTTTCTCGGATTCCCTCGGATCGCCCGGTCCGCCCTCGCTCCCGGCGGTGCCCGCGCCCTGCTGTTCGAGGAGTTTGGCGAGCTTGCGCAGCCCCCGGTGCGAGGCCATCCGTACCGCTCCGGCCCGCTTCCCGAGCACGCGCGCGGCGCTGGCCGCGTCCAGGTCCATGACCACCCGCAGGAGCACGGCCTCCGCCTGGTCACGGGGCAGCGTCGCGATCAGCGCGAGGGCCGCACCCGTACCGACCGTGGCCAGCGCGGTCCCCTCGGTGTCCTCGGGAGCCGCCCGGTCGAGCAGGTACTCGACCGGCACGCTCGCGGCCGGCCGGCGCCGCCGGCTGCGCAGCAGGTCCATGGCCCGGTTCCGGCCGATGGTCGAGACCCAGCCGCGGAACCCGTCGTAGTCCCCGCTGAACGAGCCCAGGTCCCTGGATATCTGGAGCCACGCCTCGGAAGCCACGTCCTCGGCATCCTCGCCGACCAGGACGGCCAGATAGCGCAGGAGTACGGGCTGCACCGCTCGGAACAGCGCCTGGAAGGCGGCTTCGTCCCCCTCCTGAGCTGCTCTGATGGCGCCCGTCATGTCTCCCGGGTCCTCCGGCGTCCCCGGGGTACCCGCTTCGCTGTCGGCCTCGCCGAACTCCTCCGCACTGTGCACGCGGGACATCATGCGGCACGCCGGGCCGATGGCTCACCCCGGCCGACCCCGCCGGGGAGTGCTCGGGGATCGGTCGTCAAATCGGCCAAAGCGCAACAATCGACCACGTAAGCACAAAAGATGGCGAACGGGTCTTGACGCGGGAGTGGCCTGGTCAGCAAGCTGAGCGGCGCCACCCCCACGGCCCCTTTCCCCCCATCTGTGCCAGAGGTGTCTCCATGCCCATCTCCCGCAGCAACTGGGCTACGGCAGCGGTCTCGGTGGCGGCGTTCTCCGCCATCGCCGCAAGTGCCGTACCCGCCTTCGCTTCCGACTCGTACACCATCCCCCTCCACCAGCAGCTCCCCCTCACCGCGGCCGGCTTCGGCTCGAAGGGCACCTGCGAGGGCATCCCCTCGTCGCAGGACGGCTGGCACTTCATAGCCCCGGGCAACCCCCAGCAGATCGCCTTCGTGAAGCTGACGGTGACGTTCGAGCCCGGCGTCCAGAAGGTCGTCACCCTCTTCGGCCCGCCCAACGGCAACCACGCGTAAGTCGCTTCGGAGCCGGGCGCCACCCTCACCTCCGCGGTCGCCGAGGTGACGGGCGGCAGCCTGGAATGGTTCAACCTGTCCCACACCTGCCCGGCCGGCACGAACCCGAGCCCCAGCACCAGCATCAGTCCCAGTCCTTCGGTGACACCGTCCGGCACCCCGTCGTCCACGCCCTCCGGGACGCCGTCCGGCACTCCCTCCGGCAGTGCGACGCCCCCGTCGTCCTCCCCGCCGGCGTCCCCGTCCGCGACGCCGGGAGCCGGCTCGCCGCCCGGGGCGACGCCGAGCGCCACGGCCTCCTCGCCCGCCCCGGGCACGGGTGGCACGACCGGCGGTGACCTGGCCCACACCGGGTCGGACCTGCCGGTGGGGCTGCTCGCGACCCTGGCCGGCGCACTGGTCGCGGCCGGCGCCGTACTCGTCGTACGCAGGCGCAAGGCGCTCTAGCCGTACGCGGAGGCGCGCATCCGCGGACGCCCGGCCGGCGCGAGGCCCGGCGCGAGGCCCGGCGCCAGGGTCGGGCGCAAGGCCCGGCGCAAGGCCGGGCGTCCGTGGATCAGTTGGTTTGCGTCCGGGGCTGGTCAAACGCGGCGACGTTGAGCAAGGATCGCGACCGCGCCTCGCGACCCGCGTTCTTCCGGCGCCACGCATCCATCACAGGAGGATGTCCATGCCCCGCCCCGTTTCCCGTGGCCGCACCGCAGCGGTCATCGCATCCATGGCGCTGCTCGGCGCGGCCGCACCGGCCTCCGCCGTCGCGGCCGGGCCCGCGGCCGGCCTGCCCCAGGGCCGCGTCTTCATGGTCAACCCCGTCCAGTCCACCGGCGACCAGACGCTCGCCGACGCCAAGGACTCCGCTGGCGCCGTGCCCGCCTCCGCTTACGCCACGGTCGCGCTGCGCAACCTGGACGGCAGCGGCGGACTTTCGGGCCGGTGGGTGTACATCCGCTCGGAGACCGGCGCCCCGGCGGCCGTGCGGGACGCCGCCGGGTACACCCGTGCGGACGACGGATTCGAGCAGGTCATGGCCTACTTCTGGGTCAACGAGGCGCAGGAGTACCTGCAGGGCCTCGGGTTCGGGAGCGAGCTGCCCGGCGCCAACGACCGCGCCCAGCCCGTCCGGCTCAACCAGTGGGGCGCCGACAACTCCTTCTTCACCGACAAGAAGGCCGAGATCCGCTTCGGCAAGGGCGGTGTCGACGATGCCGAGGACGCGGAGGTCATCGTCCACGAGTACGGGCACGCCGTGCACAACGCGCAGGTCCCCGGCTTCGGCAGCTCCCCGGAGGCCGGGGCGATAGGCGAGGCCTTCGGCGACTACCTGGCCGTCGAGGTCGGCGACCACGCCGGTGCCGTCCACGGCTGGCCGCGCGGTACGGATCTGGCGTGCGTGGCCGACTGGGACTCGGTCGGCTACAGCGCCGCCCCGCACTGCCTGCGCCGCATCGACGGCAACAAGGTCTACGCGGACCGGACCGGTGAGGTGCACGCGGACGGCGAGATCTGGTCCCGCGCCCTCTTCGACATCCGCGCGGCCCTGGGCGCCCGAACCGCCGACCGCATCATCGTCAACGCCCAGTTCGGCTTCGCCCCCGACACCAGCTTCCAGGACGCGGCCCTCACCACGATCGCCACCGCTCAGAGCATGTACGGCAAGACCGCGGCGGACGCGGTGCGGACGGCGTTCAAGAACCGTCAGATCCCCGGCGTCCAGTAGCTCCGCCGACACCTGGCGAAGCCCGGCGCCCCGCGGGGAAGTTCCCGCGGGGCACCGTCGCGGACGGGTGGCGCCGGCCGACGGTCCGGAGCGAAGCGGAATGTTCCGTTTTTGACCGTAGAGCGGACATCGTGCCCCGCTCTTCGGACAACAGCAGGTCAAATTCTTGTTGCGTCCCTGTCATTCGAACTCTTCTTCCTGGCAATCTCGCAGCCGTTCCCCCACGGCAACCCAGGAGAGCGAGTGACCCACCCCATGTCCTCAACCCCCGTACCCCGCAGCCGCACCCGCATGCTGCGCGCCGCCGCCGTCGTCGCCTCGGCGGCGATGGTCGCCATCGCGGCCCAGAGCGGATCCGCCAGCGCAGCGGCAGAGCGCGAGGCCGGAGCCACTGCCCTCAACCTGTCGGCCGGCGCGCGCGCCCAGGCGATATCGGCAGCTCAGACCGGAGCGGCGGACACCGCTCGCGCCATCGGTCTCGCGGACGAAGAGCGCCTCGTGGCCCGCGACGTGATCAAGGACGCGGACGGCACGGTCCACACCCGCTACGAGCGCACCTACGCCGGACTGCCCGTCCTCGGCGGTGATCTGGTGGTCCATCAGAAGAAGAACGGCAGCCGCAAGACCACCAAGGGAACCGAGGCCCGTCTGGCCCCGGCCGGGGCCCGCTCCTTGAAGGCGGCGCCCGTCGGCGCCCGTGAGGTCGTCTGGGCGGCCACCGGCAAGCCGGTCTTCGCCTACGAAGCCGTCGTCACCGGCGTCCAGGCCGACGGTACGCCCAGCGAGCGCCACGTCGTCACGGACGCGGCCACCGGTGCGGAGCTCTACTCCTACGAGGCCATCGACACCGGCACCGGCACCAGTGAGTACTCCGGCACCGTCACGCTCGGCACCACCCTGAGCGGGTCGTCGTACAGCCTCACCGACGCGGGCCGCGGCGGCCACAAGACCTACGACCTGAACGGCGCCACCTCCACCGCCACCGGCACGCTCTTCACCGACGCCGACGACAAGTGGGGCGACGGCGCCCCCACGAACCGTCAGACAGCGGCCGTGGACGCCCATTACGGCGCTGCCGTGACCTGGGACTTCTACAAGGCCGAGCTGGGCCGCAACGGAATCGCCGGCGACGGCAAGGCGGCCTATTCGCGGGTCCACTACGGCAACGCCTACGTCAACGCCTTCTGGTCCGACAGCTGCTTCTGCATGACCTACGGTGACGGCGCCAACAACCTCAAGCCCCTCACCTCGCTGGACGTGGCCGGCCACGAGATGAGCCACGGCCTGACCGCGGCCACCGCGAAGCTCAACTACAGCCGCGAGTCGGGCGGTCTCAACGAGGCCACCAGTGACATCTTCGGCACCTCCGTGGAGTTCTTCGCCAACAACCCCTCGGACATCGGCGATTACCTCATCGGCGAGAAGATCGACATCCGTGGCAACGGCACGCCGCTGCGCTACATGGACAAGCCGAGCAAGGACGGCGCCTCCGCCGACTACTGGTCGA
Organism: Streptomyces sp. NPDC054956; assembly: GCF_053609185.1. Classification (NCBI taxonomy): domain Bacteria; kingdom Bacillati; phylum Actinomycetota; class Actinomycetes; order Kitasatosporales; family Streptomycetaceae; genus Streptomyces; species Streptomyces sp. NPDC054956. The sequence goes on from NZ_JBSGXB010000119.1 coordinate 14,519, forward strand.
AGACGGTGGGCCGCCTCGACGTCCACAACTCCTCGGGCGTCGCCAACCACTTCTTCTACCTTCTCTCCGAGGGCAGCGGCGCCAAGACGGTCAACGGCGTCTCCTACAACTCCCCGACCTACGACGGCTCCACCGTCACGGGGATCGGCCGGACCAAGGCCTACAAGATCTGGTACAAGGCGCTCTCGACCTACATGACGTCGACCACCAACTACGCGGGGGCCCGCACGGCGACCCTGCAGGCGGCGGCCGACCTCTACGGCACGACAGGCGTCGAGTACCAGCAGGTGGCGGCGGCCTGGAAGGCCGTGAACGTCAACTGACGGACGCCGGGGGGCCGGTGCCGCGGACCACGCATCCGCGGCGCCGGCCCCGCCCGCATCCGGACCGCATCGTGCCGCCGCGTACCCTCTCCAAGCCTTGATCGTTTGCGCTGGGAGGACTCGTATGAGCTTCGAAACCGTGACCGTTGACCGCGAGCCGGTGGCCGGGGCCGCCGTCCTGCTGACCGGGATCCCCGGGAGCGGGAAGTCCACGGTGGCCGCCGCGCTGGCCCGGCGGCTCCCGATGTCGGCCCACGTCGAAGTGGACGCGCTCCAGGGGATGATCGTCAGCGGCGGGCAGTGGCCCTCGCCGGCGGCGAACGCGGAAGCCGACCGGCAGATCCTCCTGCGGGCCCGCAACGCCTGCCTGCTGGCGCAAAGTTTCGCGCGGGCCGGTTTCGTCCCGGTGCTCGACGACGTCGTGGTCCGCCGTTCCCACCTGGACTTCTACCGCGCGGCGCTGGCGGCCGTGCCGCTCCGCGTCGTCGTCCTCGCTCCGGGCGCGGCGGAGGCCGGGCGGCGGAACCGGGCGCGGGAGAAGGCCCTGACCGTGGACTGGTCGCCGCTGGACGGGGCGATGCGCGCCGAGCTCGCGGACCAGGGGATCTGGATCGACAACGCGGCGCAGACGGTCGAGGAGACGGTCGAAGCGATCCTCTCTTCGACCGGTCTGGCGTCGACCGGTCCGGCGTCGACCGCTCGGGCGACCTGACCGCCGCCGGGCCGCGCCGCCGGGACGCGCCGCTCCCCTCCGACGCACGCGCGCCGCGCATACAATCCCTCCTTCCGGCCTGCCGGAGTTCCGGACCGAAGGAGCCACTGCCCGTGATCGTCATAGCGCACCTCAGCGACGTCCACCTCGACGGCGGCGGCCGGGCCGCCGAGCGCACCCGCGCCGTCATGGAGTACCTGGAGGGGCTCCCGTACGAGCTCGACGCGGTGCTGGTCAGCGGGGACATCGCCGATCACGCGACCGCCGAGGAGTACGAGGAGGCGCGCAAGGCCCTCGACTCGCGCCACCCCCTGGTCGTCTGCCCCGGCAACCACGACGACCGCGCCGCCTTCCGGCGCGGCCTGCTGGGGGAGGAGCGGCCCTCCGCGGCCCCGGTCGACCAGGTGCTGCGCGGCGACGGCTTCGTCCTCGCGGTGTGCGACTCGTCGGTCCCCGGCGAGCACCGGGGGTACCTGGAGGACTCGACGATCGCCTGGCTGGACGGCGTGCTCACCGACACCCCGCGCGAGGTGCCCGTACTGGTCGCCTTCCACCACCCGCCCGTCGCGCTGCACATCCCGTACGTGGACGGGATCAGGCAGTTCGGCGAGGAGCGGCTGGCGGCGCTCGCCGAGCGGCACCCGCATCTGACGGCGTTCCTGTGCGGGCACGCCCACACGGCCGCGGCCACCACCTTCGCGGGACGGCCGCTGCTCGTGGCGCCGGGCGTGGTGTCCACGACCCGGCTCCCGTGGGAGGCCGCGTCGGGCGCCAGCGAGTACATCCACGTGGACGAGCCGCCCGCCGTCGCCTTCCACGTGATCGGCGAGGACGGGCGGCTGACGACGCACTACCGGGTGGTCGTGGCCCGCCGGTAGCCGGAGCCGTCGCGCGTCCGGACGAGGTGCCCGGCGATGACCATGTACCGCCGCAGCGCCGCGCAGTCCTCGTGGACGCCCCGCAGCAGGTCGTTCACCTCGGGCTCCGTGTACGCGCGGTCCACCGCGAACAGGGTGTCGGCGAGGTGCACGAGCAACTGCTCGCGCCGGGCGGCCTTGCGCGGAATGGCCGCGAGCCGCCCGGCTGCGTTGAACAGGTCGTCGACGCCTCGTCGCGGGCGGGGTTCGGTGCTTTGTGACATATCAAGGAGCTTCACCGGTCCCCCTGCCCCCGGGCAACGGATTTTCCGGCGCCGGCTCCGCCCACGGATCGGGCTGCAGCGCCTTCAACGACAACTCGGCGTACTCCAGGCGCCATGCGATGCCCAGGACCTCGGCGCGGATCTCGCGGCCCACGGGAGCGACGCCCTCCAGGGCGTCGATGTGCCGCCACGACATCTCGGGGACCTTGAGGAAGCCGAGGCCGCGCCCCAGGTCGCCGTCGAGGTCCACGTACACCCCGACGTCGTGCAGCCCGGTCGCGACGACGCCGGTCACCACGTCCCCGACGCGCAGCCCGCCGAGGTAGGCGCGCACCTTCTCCGCCCGCGTCCGGTCGGCCCGCCACCGGGCCCGGAGCATCCCGTCCGCGTCCGGCAGCACCGCGGCGAGGAGCGGATGCCGGTCGGCCGGGTCGAGTGGGACGAGCCCTGCCCGGTGCCCGGGTCCCTCCTCGACGTGCGGGTACGGGTAGTCGTCCCGTCCCATCCAGGGCTCGGCGGGGAGTTCCCAGATCTCCTTGCCGGGCCTCTCCACCACCAGCAGCACCGCGGGCCCCGCCAGCGCCCGGATCTCCGCGCGCACCGCCTGGGCGTCCTCGCTCAGGTCCGGCCACACCGCGAGCCGGGCCCGCGGCGCCAACTGCCTTACCAAGTCTGTCACTTGCGTGGGCCGGGTCAGCCGGTGCCAGCGGTACGCGTACCCGGCCGGCCGCTCCTCCAGGAGTACGGGCCCCCGCGCGGCGACCAGTGCGGCGACCTCCTCCCAGAACCCGCCGTCGGCCGCCCGCGCGGGCTCGACGGTGTCGCGTTCGGGGTCGTACGGGGAGTACCCCACGCGCCGGGCGGACAACGCCGCCCCGCCCGGCGGCGCGCAGGGCCGGTTCGAGCCGACGTACACGTCGTCGTGCTCCCCGACGTGGACGAAGAACCCGCCTTCGCCGGTCAGCCGGCACCACGGTCCGCTCCGCGCGACCATGGCCCGCACCAGCGCGAGTCCGGTGTCGAGCGGAACCACCGCGCCGTCGTGGAAGGGGCCGGAGGTGACCAAGGGATCAGGCCGCCCCCACCGGAAGCCGAAGAACCCTTCGGCCATGGGGTTGTCGAGGGTGAGTGAGGTGAGGCCGCGCTCCAGCGCGAGCGATGCGAGCCACTCGGCCAACTCATCTGCCATGCGGGTCCGGTCGGACCACGACAGGAACGCGGGCTGTTCGGCGGCGGCAGGGTCGTACGGGGTGACGCGGTACACGAAAGGCGGCATGTCAGCCCCTCGTGCGGCTCGAAGGCGCCCAGAGGGCCGGTCGTGGGTGGACAGGGAGAGTCATCACGCGGCGGATCCTAGGCAGGCGCACCCCTTCACCCGCAACCCCCGCCGCCCGTACAAAAAGTGACGGTCGTTCATCTTACTGAGGGGTAGAACCTCCCAGTACCCTCCCCGTGACCGGTTCCTGCCCCCCACGGAGGAGCACGTATGCGAAGCCCCACCCTGCGCATGAAGACCGCCGTCGCCACCGCCCTCGTTGCCCTCGGCGCAGCCTTGCTCACCCCGGCCGCTTCGGCCGTCGGGGCCGATGGCCCGGTGCCGCTGCCCATCGCCGACTACTGCGGACAGCAGTGCGCCGACATCCTGCCGCCCGGGCAGAGCGGCAACGCCACCCTCGCCCAGATCCTCGCGCACAAGGCGTTCGGGACCATGCCCGCCCACGCCTCGGACCAACTGGCCCGCTACGACTCCCTGGTGGCCGGGTATCCCGGTCTCACCGACGCCAAGGTCAACGAGTTCTTCAACGACGCCTCCTTCGGAGTCCCCGGCGACCAGGTGGAATCCACCTCCAGCCCCCGCCCCGACGTCACCATCACCCGGGACAAGAAGACCGGCGTGCCCCACATCAAGGGCACCACCCGCTACGGGACCTCCTTCGGCGCCGGCTACGCCGCGGGCCAGGACCGGCTCTGGCAGATGGACCTCTTCCGGCACGTCGGCCGCGGCGACCTCACCCCCTTCGCGGGCGGCGCCCTCGCCAACCAGGGCCTGGAGCAGCAGTTCTGGCCGCAGGCCCCGTACACCGAGGCGGACCTCCAGGCCCAGGTGGACCGGATCCGGACCACCGAGGGCGAGCGCGGGCGGCTCGCGATGGAGGACGCCCAGGCCTACGTCGACGGCATCAACGCCTATCGCGTCCAGTCCAAGAACGGCCGCTACTTCCCCGGCGAGTACGTGCTGACCGGCCACATCAACTCCATCACCAACGCCGGTGAGATCCAGCCCTTCAAGCTCACCGACCTGATCGCCCTCGCCTCCGTCGTCGGCGGCCTGTTCGGCGGCGGCGGAGGCGGCGAGGTGCAGGCCGCGCTGTCCCTGCTGTCCGCGCAGCAGAAGTACGGCCTGGAGGAGGGAACCCGCGTCTGGGAGTCCTTCCGCGAGCGCGAGGATCCTGAGGCCGTGCTCACCGTCCACGACGGCTCGAGCTTCCCCTACGCCCAGAAGCCCGCGAACCCGCAGGGCACGGCCCTGCCCGACGCCGGTTCGGTCACCGCCGAGCAGCTCGTGTACGACCGTACGGGCTCGGCCGCGACCGCCGCCACGGCGAGCCCGCCGAAGGTCATGAAGCAGAGCATGTCCAACGCCCTGCTCGTCTCCGGCGCGAAGACCGCGAGCGGCCACCCGGTCGCGGTGTTCGGCCCGCAGACCGGCTACCTCGCACCCCAACTCCTCATGCTCCAGGAGCTGCAAGGGCCAGGAATCAGCGCGCGCGGCGCCTCCTTCGCCGGGGTCAGCATGTACGTGCAGCTCGGCCGCGGCCAGGACTACGCGTGGAGCGCCACCTCCGCCGGCCAGGACATCACCGACACCTTCGCCGTCGAGCTGTGCGAGCCCGGCGGCGGCGCCCCCACCAAGGCGAGCACCTCCTACCTCTACCGGGGCACCTGCACGCCCATGGAGAAGCTGGAGCACACCAACGCCTGGAAGTCCTCCGTCGCCGACTCCACGCCGAACGGCTCCTACCGGATGCAGGTCTGGCGCACCCACTACGGCATCGTCTCGCACCGTGCGACCGTCGCCGGCAAGCCCGTGGCCTACACCGCGCTGCGCTCCACGTACCGCCACGAAGCCGATTCCATCATCGGCTTCCAGATGCTGAACGACCCCTCCTACGTGAAGGACGCCCGCACCTTCCAGGAGGCGGCCCAGCACATCGGCTACGCCTTCAACTGGTTCTACGCCGACTCGCGCGAAGCGGCGTACTACAACAGCGGGTCGAACCCCGTCCGGCCGCCCGGCGTGGATGCCGCGCTGCCCATCCAGGGCAAGCAGCAGTACGAGTGGGTGGGCTTCGACCCGGCCGCCAACACCGCCGCCTACACCCCGCCCGCCGAACACCCGCAGTCCATCGGCCAGGACTACTACGTCAGTTGGAACAACAAGCAGGCCAAGGAGTACAGTGCGGCCGGCTTCGGGATGGGCTCCGTCCACCGCGGCGACCTCCTCGACCAGCGCGTCAAGGCGCTCGTCGCGACGGGCGGCGTGACCAGGGCCAAGCTCACCCAGGCCATGGCGGACGCGGCCGTCACCGATCTGCGCGCCGAGAACCTGCTGCCCGAGCTGCTCGCCGTACTGCGCAGCGCGCCGGCCACCGACCCGGCCGTCTCCGCCGCGATCGACAAGCTGTCCGCCTGGCAGGCGGCCGGGACCGAGCGCAAGGAGACCGCGCAGGGTTCGAAGACGTACGCGCACGCGGACGCCATTCGGATCATGGACGCCTGGTGGCCGCTGCTCGTCGAGGCGGAGTTCAAGCCCGGCCTCGGAACCCCGCTCTACGACGCCCTGCGCGCCTCCCTGACCGTGGACGAGGCGCCCAACGCGGGCCACGGGCCCACCGGTTCACACGCGGGATCGGCCTTCCAGTACGGCTGGTGGAGCTACGCCGACAAGGACCTGCGCGCGGTGCTCGGCCGCCCGGTCTCCGGACCGCTGGCCCGCGCCTACTGCGGCGGCGGGACGCTCGCCGGCTGCCGGGACGTCATGACGGCGACCCTGAAGCAGGCCGCCGCCGCGACGCCGGCCGCCGTGTACCCGGCGGACGGGACCTGCGCCGCGGGCAACCAGTGGTGCGCGGACTCGATCGTGCAGCGTCCGGTGGGCGGCCTGGCCCACCCGCAGATCAACTGGCAGAACCGGCCCACGTATCAGCAGGTGGTGGAGTTCCCCGCCC
>NZ_JBSGXB010000120.1:0-20748 GCF_053609185.1 Streptomyces sp. NPDC054956
GGCTGGAATTGCCCTCCGGGCAATCCAGCCCCGCCGGCGATTGAGGCGATCTTTTCAGCCCCGCCGGCGTTTGAGGCGCGGGGGTCCGGGGGCAGGCCCCCGTGCGGCGGCGCCGCAGGACTATCGCGCAGCGGGGAGGCGGAGGGCCGCCAGGACCGGGAGGTGGTCCGTCGCCGCGGCGAGGTCCGCCGCAGAGACTCCCGGCAGCCCCGCGGGGACACCGCAGGCCAGGACCTCGACCCCTTCGCTCGCGAAGATCGCGTCGATGCGGCGCGGCGGCTCGGAGCGGACCCAGGTGTGCTCGCCGCCCCACGGCGCCACCGCCCGGCAGTCCTGGAGGGCCGCGGCCAGCCGTTGGAAGGCCGGTCCCGACGGGCCCTCGTTGATGTCGCCCGCCGCGATCGCGTACGGCACGTCCATCCCGTCGAGAGCCTCCAGGAGCAGGCCGGACTGGGCCAGCCGCTCCGGCCCGTCCAACGACAGGTGCGCGCTGAGCACCCCCATCCGCACCCCGCCGAAGCGGACCACCGCCGTGGCGAAGCCCCGCCGGTGCAGCCCCGGCGTCAGGGGCAGCAGTACGTCCCGGGTCCCCTCCACGAAGGCCCGTAGGGAGCAGAGGAGCAGCGGCCCGGCCGCGGTCGCGCCTCCCGACAGGACCACCAGACCGCTCTTCTTCGCGAGCCGCGCCGCGTGCTTGCGCCACCGGAAGAACCGTGGCGCCTCCTGTACGAACACCAGGTCCGGCGCGCACGCGCGGATCACCCGGGCCAAGGCCTCCTCGTCGTCGCGCAGCGAGCGGACGTTGTAGGAGAGCACCCGGATCACGGCGGAACCATCGTCTTCGGTACGGGAGTTCGGCAGCTCGGCGAGTTCCATACCCGGCAACATAGCCAGACTGCCCGCCGTACCCCAGGGGGCACGGCGGGCAGTTGGAGGAAACGGGGAGGGCTCAGCCCTGGCGGGCCAGGTCCGCCGCGCCGACCAGGCCGGCCCGGCCGCCGAGCTGTGCGGCGAGCACCTGGGCGTGCGGCCGCCAGGCGCCGCCGATCAGCCAGCGCTTGAAGGACTTGCGGATCGGGTCGAGGACCAGGTCGCCCTCGTCGGAGACGCCGCCGCCGACGATGAACGCCGACGGGTCGAAGAGCGAGGCCAGGTCCGCGAGGCCGGCGCCCGCCCAGCGGGCGAGCTCGCGGAAGGAGTCCACGGCCACCAGGTCGCCCTGGCGGGCGGCCTCGCTGATGTGCTTGCCCTCGATGCCCTCGGGGGTGCCGTCGCCGAGCCCGAGCAGGATCGTCGCGTTCTCGGGGGTCGCGTTGGCGCGCTGCTTCGCGTACCGGACGAGCGCGCGCCCGGAGGCGTACTGCTCCCAGCAGCCCTGGCTGCCGCAGCCGCACAGCAGGCCGTCCGGTACGACCCGGATGTGGCCGAACTCGGCGGCCACGCCGAAGCGTCCGCGCCGGAGCTTGTTGCCGATGATGATGCCGCCGCCCAGGCCCGTGCCGAGCGTGATGCAGATGACGTCGTCGTGGCCCTGGCCGGCGCCGAAGCGGTACTCGCCCCAGGCCGCGCAGTTCGCGTCGTTCTCGACGACCACGGGCAGGCCGATGCGCTGCTCGACCTTGTCCTTGAGGGGCTCGTGGCGCCAGTTGATGTTCGGCGCGAAGAGCACGGTGGCGCGCTTGTCGTCCACGTATCCGGCGGCGCCGATGCCCACGGCGTCGATGGTGTGGCTGCTGCTGACCTCGGACACTGCGGCGCAGATCGCGTCCGTCACTCCGTCCGGGGTCGGCGGGGTGGGCACCTTGTACGTCTCAAGGATGGTGCCGTCTTCGTCGACCACGCCGGCCGCGATCTTCGTGCCGCCGATGTCGACGCCGATGGTGAGTCCCATTAGTCCCTCGGTTTCCGGTCAAACCCCGCCGCCGCCAACGGTACCCGAGTGGGGAAGAGGATCAGTCGAGATCGATCCGCTCGGCGGGGGCGCCGCCGTCCTCTCCGCCGGGGTTGCCGCCGGGGTTGCCGTCGGTCGTGCCGCCGGGCCGCTCCCCCGCCCGGTCGCGGGGGTCTTCGCGCGTCCAGCGGCGTTCGTGGCCCTCGACCGCGGAGCGGTAGGCGGCGAGCAGCTCGGAGCCGGCGGCCGCGAGGTGGTCGAAGACCTCGGGGTTGCGTTCGATGACGGGCTTGGCGGCGCTCTTCGCCTGGTTGACGAACTGCCGGACGGCGCCCTGGGCGGCGACTCCGAACAGCGGGTTGTCGAGCGCCGAGACCTTGTCGGCGACGGCCTCGAACAGCTTGAAGAGCTCTTCGGCGGCGGTCCCGGTCCCCGACCGGGCGCCGGCGCCCTGCTCGGACCTGCGGCGCTCCTTCTCCGCGGCGAGGTCCTCGGCACAGGCCTTCGCCCAGGCGTCGTCGTCGGCGGAGGCGTCGTTGGGGCGGTCGGTGGCCTCGCTCATGGCGGACTCTCCTGCGGCGGCGGCTGGACCTGCGGTACGGGCTACCTTTCGACCTTACCCGAACGGCGGTACGGGGTTCAGGCCCGCTCCTCGCGATCCTGCCGGGGCCACAGCCCGGGGTCCGGGGTGAAGCGGATGCGGAGCTCGCCGGCGGTGAGGGCGGCGCCGGAGACCGTGCAGCGGCGCAGCACCGCGGGCAGCGGAACGATCCTGCGGTACGGGCCCACCGTGAGCAGCAGCTCGTCACCGCGGCGGATCAGGTCGAGCTCCGGCTTCTCGGCGCGGGGCAGCGGGACGCGCCAGAGCAGCACCCCGTCCTGCGCGAGCCGGTCCTCGACGGTCCACTCCGGGCGGAGCGCGGTCGCCGGGGCGGGAGCGGGAGCCAGTTCCGCCAGGTCCTCGGGGCCCTGGGGGTCCCGGCCCAGGTGGGGTACGGGGAGCACCGGGAGGTCCTCCTCGGCGGCCCACCGGGCTGCGCACTCCTCCCGCTGGGCGGCGAGTCCCGCGAGCCACGGGTCCGCGGATCCGGCGGGCAGCATCCGGTTGGCGACCAGCGCCGAGACGGGCAGCTGCTGCAGGGCGAGCCCGAGGCGGCCGAGGCGCAGCGCGGCGTCGGAGGCGGGTCCGGGCTCCGCGACGAGCCGTACCGAGGTGGTGGGGGCCTCCACGACGGCCTGCACGGCCGCCAGCTCCTCGTCCCAGCGGGCGGCGGCCGCGTACAGCCACTGCGCGGGCATGGGCACTCCGGCGAGCTGGGCCAGTACGGGGCGCAGGGCGCGGGCGGCCTGCCGCTCGGCGGGGAGCAGCCGGGCGAGGTAGCGGCGCAGCTGGGCGGGGAGGGCGAGGGTGGCGACGGCCTGGTGCAGCGGGGGCATGTCGACGACGACAAGGTCGGTGCCGGGCTCCGCCGCGGCCCGCCGCAGGGCCCTGAGCAGCGCGAACTGCTCGGCTCCGGGCAGCTCGGTGAGCTCGTCGGCGCCCAGCGGCCGGGCTCCGAGCATCCCCAGCAGCGCGGAGCCGCGCTCCTGGAGCGAGACGAGCTCCTGGCGGAACTCCTCGCCGGAGTCGACGCGGGCGCAGCGCAGGGTGCCCTGCGGGGCCAGGGCGGGGCCGCCGGGGTCGGCGGAGAGCAGCAGCACGCGGTGCCCCTGCCGTGCGGCGGCGAGCGCGGTGGCCGCCGCGACGGTACTCCGCCCCGCCCCTCCGGGGCCGGTGACGAGGAGGGTGTGCATGGTGCTCCCTTTTTGACGCGCCGCTCGCACCGCTCGGCGCTGGCGCGCTTCCCGGGCTTCGCGTCGCTGCGCCGGACTCCGTCCGGCGGGGCGTGGGCGGGGGTGCCGCCACTGTCGTGTGATGAGGGGTCCGGTGGGCGGGTGCGGCTCGCTGTGCCCTGCGGGCGGCGGAGGTCCCCTGCCCGCCCTTCGCCCGTTCCCCGGGGCCCCGCCCCGGACCCGTTGCGGCGCCACTGCACGGAGGCCAGCCCCCGACCCCCGCGCCTCAAACGCCGGCGGGGCTGGATATGCCCGGGCAGAATCCAGCCCTGCGGCGGAGACCCAGGGGCTCGGGCGCAGACCTGGGGCACCCGTCCAGCCCGTCCGGCGATTGAGGACCGGGTCAGGGCGGAGCCCTGGGAACGGGCGAAGGGCGGGTAGGGGACTTCGCCCCGCAGGGCACACCAGCCGCACCCGCCCACCGGGCCCCCGCGCCGCGACAGCCCTGGAGACACCCCCGCCCAGGCACCGACGGACGGAGTCCGCCGCCGCGGGCCGAGGCCCGGGAAGCGCGCCGGCGCTGAATGGCGCGAGGACCGCGTCGACTACGGCGCGGGCCGCGTCAGGAGGACTAGGCCGCCGCCGCTTCCACTCGCTTCTTCAGACCCGCCAGCGCCCGGTCGATGATGACCTTCTCCGCCTTGCGCTTGATCATGCCCAGCATCGGGATCTTGACGTCCACGGTCAGCTGGTAGGTGACCTCGGTCCGCGTCCCGCCCGCGAGCGGCGCGAGCCGGTAGGAGCCGTCCAGCTGGCGGAGCATCTGGGACTTGTCCAGGGTCCAGCTGACCTCGTCCGCGCCCTTCCACGTGTACGCCAGCGTGTGGTCGTCCTTGATCGCGCCGGCGTCGAGCAGCAGGCGGACCTTCTCGGCCCGGCCCTCGGCGTCGGTGCCCAGCACCTCGGCCTCCTTCACCTCGCCGGTCCACTCGGGGTAGCGGGCGAAGTCGGCGATCACGGCCATGACGTCGGCCGGGGACGCCTCGATCGTGATGCTCGAGCTGGTGTGTTCCGCCATCGCGGTCGCTCCTCCGGGGAGTGTTCGAGGAAGTGTGCGGACGGCCGGGGCCGCCGCGTGAAGGCTATCGCGCGTGCGGGGTTCACCACTCCAGGGCCCACGGCCTTCCGGTGGCGGCGAAATGGCCCACGTTCACGCACTCTGTGGAGCCGATCCGCATCCGCCGGGCCAGCGGCTGGTGGACGTGGCCGAAGAGCGCGTACCGCGGCCGCATCCGCCGGATCGCGGCGAGGAGCGCTCCGCTCCCCCGCTCGAAGCGCCGGGCCACCGTGTCGTAGCAGAGCTCGGGGACCTCCGGCGGGATGTGCGAGCACAGCACGTCGACGTCGCCCAGCGCCTCCACCTTGGCCGCGTACTCCTCCTCGGGCACCTCGTACGGCGTGCGCATCGGCGAGGGCAGCCCGCCGCCGACGAAGCCGAAGACCCGGCCGCCGATCTCCGCGCGTTGTCCGTCGAGCACGGTCAGGCCGGGGCCGGCGTACTCGGGCCACAGGCCGGGGATGTCGACGTTGCCGTAGGTGGCGTAGGTGGGCCGGGGGAAGGCGGCGAACATCTCCGCGTACTGGCGCCGGACCGCGCCCTCGACCAGGCGTTCCCGGTCCAGCCCCGCCCACAGCCCGCGGGCGAACTCGCGGGCCTCCTCGAACCGGCGCGCGGTGCGCAGTTCGACGATGTGGTCGGCGTTCTCGACGCCGAAGAGGTCGGGGAAGATGCCGCGCGAGTGGTCCGCGTAGTCGAGGAAGAGGACGAGGTCGCCGAGGCAGATCAGCGCGTCGGCGCCCTCCCCGGCCCGGGCGAGGGCCTCGGTGTTGCCGTGGACGTCGCTGACGACATGGACCCGTGTCCGACTTTTCGTGCCACCCATGCCGCCACCCTAGGGGCGCTTGGCCACCGCCGGTAGGGAATCGGGTCAGGCGGCCGGACCTGCGGTTACTTCCGAGTCGCAAACGGGGTCGACTACTGTCGGGTCGATACGACCGCCGCATGTGACGCAGCGAACATCTGGCCGGTTCCCTCTATCCGGAACCCACTACCGGTGGGTAACGTCCGGTCGGTCCACATGGTGGCGATGGCGCCCAGAGGAGCAGCAGTCTTGCGCGAGTTCAGCCTTCCGGCCCTGTACGAGGTCCCGTCGGACGGGAACCTGACGGATCTCATCCGCCGCAATGCCGCTCAGCATCCCGACACCGCCGTCATGGCCCGCAAGGTCGACGGCCGGTGGCAGGACGTCTCGGCGACCCAGTTCCTCGCCGAGGTCCGTACCGCGGCCAAGGGCCTGATCGCCTCCGGCATCCGGCCGGGCGACCGGGTCGCCCTGATCTCCCGCACCCGCTACGAGTGGGTGCTGATCGACTTCGCGATCTGGAGCGCGGGCGCCGTCACGGTCCCCGTCTACGAGACCAGCTCCCCCGAGCAGATCCAGTGGATCCTCGGCGACTCCGGCGCCGTCGCCGTCGTCGTGGAGTCCCCCGGTCACAGCGCCGCCGTGAACGCGCTGCGCGACCGGCTGCCGGAGCTCCGCGAGGTCTGGGAGATCGAGCAGGGCGCGCTGGCGACGCTGAACGCGGCCGGCGCCGGGGTCAGCGACGCCGAGGTCGACGCGCGCAGCGCGCTGGCGGGCGCCGACGACCCGGCCACCATCGTCTACACCTCCGGCACCACGGGCCGCCCCAAGGGCTGCGTGCTGACCCACCGCAGCTTCTTCGCCGAGTGCGGCAACATCGTGGAGCGCCTGAGCCCGCTGTTCCGGACCGGCGAGTGCTCCGTCCTGCTCTTCCTGCCGGCCGCGCACGTCTTCGGCCGCCTGGTGGAGGTGGCGGCCGTACTGGCGCCGATCCGCCTGGGCTGCGTACCGGACATCAAGAACCTCACGGACGAGCTGCAGTCCTTCAAGCCCACGCTGATCCTCGGCGTGCCGCGCGTCTTCGAGAAGGTCTACAACTCGGCGCGCGCCAAGGCGCAGGCCGACGGCAAGGGCAAGATCTTCGACGCGGCGGCCGAGACGGCGATCGCGTACAGCCGCGCGCTGGACCTGCCGGGCGGCCCGTCCCTGGGTCTGAAGCTCAAGCACAAGCTGTTCTCGAAGCTGGTCTACAGCAAGCTGCACACGGTCCTCGGCGGGCGCGGCGAGTACGCGATCTCCGGCGGTGCCCCGCTGGGCGAGCGCCTCGGCCACTTCTTCCGCGGCATCGGCTTCACGGTGCTGGAGGGCTACGGCCTGACCGAGTCCTGTGCCGCCACGGCCTTCAACCCGTGGGACAAGACGAAGATCGGTACGGTCGGCCAGCCGCTCCCCGGCTCCGTGGTGCGCATCGCCGACGACGGCGAGGTGCTGCTGCACGGCGAGCACATCTTCAAGGAGTACTGGAACAACCCGACGGCCACCGCCGACGCGCTGACCGACGGCTGGTTCCACACCGGCGACGTCGGCACCCTCGACGAGGAGGGCTACCTGACGATCACCGGGCGCAAGAAGGAGCTCATCGTCACGGCGGGCGGCAAGAACGTGGCGCCCGCGGTGATCGAGGACCGGATCCGGGCGCACGCGCTGGTCGCGGAGTGCATGGTCGTCGGCGACGCGAGGCCGTTCGTGGCCGCGCTGGTCACCATCGACGAGGAGTTCCTGGGCCGCTGGGCCGCGGAGCACGGCAAGCCGGCGGGTGTGACGGCCGCGGAGCTGCGCGAGGACGCTGACCTCATCGCCGCCGTCCAGAAGGCCGTGGACGACGGCAACGCGGCGGTTTCCAAGGCGGAATCGGTGCGGAAATTCCGCATTCTGCCCTCCCAGTTCACGGAGGAGTCGGGCCACATCACGCCTTCGCTGAAGCTGAAGCGGAATGTGGTGGCGAAGGACTTCGCGGACGAGATCGAAGCCCTCTACCGGGCCTAGAGGGGCTAGCGGGGGTCTTCGACGAGGACCCTCGCCATGTTCCGCTCCGCAAGGGCGGTGATGGTCACGAAGGGGTTCACCCCGAGCGAACCGGGGATCAGCGAGCTGTCGGTGACGTACAGGCCCTGGTAGCCCTTGACCCGGCCGTAGTCGTCGGTCGCGTCCCCGAGGACGCAGCCGCCCAGCGGGTGGTAGGTGAAGTTGTCGGCGAAGTTCTTGTTGTCGCCGAAGAGGTCGTAGCGGTAGATGGTGAAGTTGGCCCGGTTGATCCGGTCGAAGAAGCACTTGGCGGCCTGCACCGACGGGGTGTTCTGGTCCCGGGTCCACTGGAGCTTCGCCGAGTCGCTGGCGGCGTCGTAGGTGAAGCGTCCGCGCTCCGGGTTCTTGGTGATGGCCAGGTACATCGAGATCCAGTGCTCGATCCCCATCGGGAGCGGGGCGATCTCGGCGAAGACCGGGTTCGCGGCGTTGTCCCAGTCGTCGATGCCCATGGCGGGCATGGTGGCCTGGTTGGCGCCGACGGTGTCCCACAGGTGGTTGGCGCGGGCCGTCATGACGTTGCCGTTGTGGCCCCAGCCGAGGCCCACCTTGTCGTTCAGGGCGGGCAGCGTGCCGGTCTCGCGGGCGCGCAGCAGGATCTCGGTGGTGCCGAGGCTGCCGGCGCCGAGGAAGAGCTGCTTGCAGCCGAGTTCGCGGACCTGGGTGACCCGGCCGGTGAGATCGCTGGTCTGGACGGTCAGGACGTAGCCTCCGGCCGGGTCCTGCCGTACGCCGACCACGCGCTGCATGGTCTCGATGGTGACGTTGCCGGTGCCGAGGGCGGCGGCGAGGTAGGTCTTGTCGACGCTCTTCTTGCCGTGGTTGTTGCCGTAGATGACCTCGCCGGCGAGCGCGGACTTGGTGGCGGTGCCGGCGGCCTCGCGCTTCATGTACTCGAAGTCGTACACGTTGGGGACGAAGGTGGTCTTCAGACCGGCGTTCTGGGCGTGCTTGCGGGAGATCCGGGCGAAGCGGTACCACTCCGTGGACTCGAACCAGGCCGCGTCGATGTCGTTGACCCCGAGCATGGCGCGGGCGCGGGGGTAGTAGGTCCCGTACATCTCGTCGGCGTTCACCCGGGGCATGACCTCGGTGAAGTACGAGCGCTTCGGCGTGGGCGCCATGCCGCCGTTGACGAGGGAGCCGCCGCCGACTCCGCGGCCCACGTACACCGACATGTCGCCGTAGTTCACGCGGTCCAGGACGCCGGGGTACGGGCTGATGTTGCGGTTGACCACGTCCAGCCACAGGAACTGGGCGAGCGGGGCCTCGGTGCGGTTGCGGAACCACATGGAGCGCTGGTCGGGCGCGGAGGTGGAGGGGAAGATCTTCCCGTCGGGTCCCGGGGTGTCCCAGAGCCGGCCCATCTCCAGCACGACGGTCCGTACTCCGGCCTGTCCGAGGCGCAGTGCGGCGACGGCGGAACCGTAACCGGAGCCGACGACGATGGCGGGGGCCCAGCTCGCGGCCGCCGGTTCGGCGGCGGCCGCGGACTGCAGGCCGATGCGGGTGAAGCCGAGGGCCGCCGCCGTCTGGAGGGCGCCGATCCCGAGGAGTTGACGGCGCGTCAGTTTGGGTGTCATGGCGGCATGATGAGGTGGATCGCCCGATACCCCCAGAGTCGGTACTGACACATATCTGAGTGACAGTCAGCCATGGCCGGTCCGGGCCCCTTGTGCTACCGGAGCGGCGACCGGACGGGCCTCGGCGGGGCCTTTGCAGGGCCTCAGAGCAGTTCGCGCAGGCGCTCCGCGAGGAGGTCCCAGCGCCACTTCTCCTCGACCCAGGCGCGGCCGCGCTCGCCCATGCGGCGGCGCAGGCCGGGGTCCTGGAGCAGGGCGACCACCCGGTCCGCCGCGTCCGCCGGGGAGCCGCCGGGCACCACCCAGCCCGTCTCCCCGTCCAGCACCGCGTCCGGGGCGCCGCCCGAGTCGCCCGCGACCACGGGCAGGCCCGTCGCGGAGGCCTCCAGGTAGACGATGCCCAGGCCCTCCACGTCCAGGCCGCCCCGCCGGGTGCGGCAGGGCATCGCGAAGACGTCCCCCGCGCCGTAGTGGGCGGGGAGTTCGGACCACGGGACGGCTCCCGTGAAGACGACCGACCCGGCGACCCCGGTGGAGGCGGCGAGCTTGCGCAGGTCCTCCTCGTACGGGCCGCCGCCGACGACGAGCAGCACCGCGTCGGGCACCGCCGCCAGGATCCGCGGCATCGCCTCGATCAGCGTGTCCTGGCCCTTGCGGGGGACGAGCCGCGAGACGCACACCACGACCGGGCGGTCCGACAGTCCCAGCCGGGCCCTGATCGCGTCGCCGCCCGAACCGGGGTGGAAGGTCTTCTCGTCCACGCCCGGCGGGAGCTGCGTCATCCGCGCCGCCGCGCGGTCCGTCACCGCCGAGGCGATCCGCGAACGCGTGTACTCGCCCAGGTAGGTCAGCGTGTCCGTGCCCTCGCCGATCCGCCGCAGCAACTGCCGCGCGCCCGGCAGCTGGGCCCAGCCCGCCTCGTGCCCGTGGGTCGTCGCCACGATCCGCTTCGCGCCGGCCCGGCGCAGGGCGGGGCCCATCAGGCCGAGCGGGGCGGCCGCGCCGAACCACACCGACTCGCAGCCGTGTTCGCGCAGCAGGCCCACCGCCCGGCGGGTCACCCGCGGGGTGGGCAGCAGCATGGTCGTCCGGTCGCGCACGACCTGGAACGGCTGCTCCGCGTCGAAGGCGGCGGTGGCTTCCCGGCCTTCGGCGGAGTGCTTCCAGGTGGAGGCGTAGACGACGACCTGCTCGGGGTCGAGCCGCAGGGCCATGTTGTGGAGGAAGGCCTGGATTCCTCCCGGGCGCGGCGGGAAGTCATTGGTCACGATCAGCGTCTTGTGCATCGCTTCGCGACCCTACCGGAGCGGGGCCCTGCGGGGCGGAGCCTGCGGGGCGGGCTGCGCCCAAGCCCCTGGGGCTCCGCCCCGGCCCCTGCGCCTCAAACGCCGGCGGGGCTGGATCTGCGCGGCCCCTCGGCGTGCAGGTGCGGGCCGACACCGGCCAAAATCCAGCCCCGCCGGCGTTTGAGGCGCGGGGGTCCGGGGGCCGGCCCCCGTGCGGCGGCGCCGCAGACGGACCATCGCGCGGCAACCGCCCCCGTCAGCGGAACTCGCGGCGCAACTCCTGCTGCCAGGCCCGGGTCAGGGCGGTGGGGTCCGTTCCCAGGGTGCGGTCCGTCGCCTCCGGGAGGGAGTCGAGGCCCGCACGCTCGTACAGGGAGACCAGCGCCGCATCGCCCCAGCGCCGGGCGATGAGCCGGCAGGCCATCCAGGAGCCCTCGTACGCCCGCGCCAGCGCCTCCGCGTCCCCGCCGAAGGCGAAGGCCTCGTTCGCGGGGAGGGCGCCCGGCAGGTCGCCCCTGCGCACCGCCCTGGCGAGCGCCGGGGCGGTCTCGGCGGGCGTGCGGGTGCCCGTGCGGTACGCCGCCCAGTCCGCGAAGCCCTCGGAGAGCCACAGCGGGGTCTTCGCGGTGGTCGCGGCACGGGTGGCGACGTGGGTGGTCTCGTGGGTCAGGATCACCTGGCGGCCCTCCCCCGTGAGCTGGGCGTACCCCTCCGGGTTGACCACCACCCGGTCCGCGGGGGCCGGACCGCCCCCGGTCCGGCCGGTGGTGACCGCGCCCAGGCCCCGGTACTCGTCCGCCGGCCGCCCCAGCAGCGCCGCCATCGCGTCCAGGGATCCGGGGACCAGCACCACCACCCGGCCCGCCCACGGGCGCGGCCAGGCGGCGCTCGCGGCCGGTACCGCGAGGTCCGCCTCGGCGGCGATCGCGGACAGGGCTGCGGGACTCTGGCCGGCCCCGCCCAGCACCAGGGCGTGCGCCCCGCGCTCCACGGTCACCGGGCCCTGGTCCCACAGCTGCGGCGGGGCCCCGGGCGCGGGTCGGTCGGCCGTCACCGTCCAGGTGCCGCCGGAGCCGGCCGAGGCGGCGGCCGGGCCGCCACCGGCCCCGTCCCGGGTGAGCTCGACCTCGCGGGCGGACCCGGCGGGGGCCGCGTCGTACCCGGTGAGCCGGTAGCGCAGCTCGGCGCGCGCGAAGGCCCGTACGCCGTCCTCGCGGACCGAGGTGACCTCGTACGACCAGTCCTCCAGCGGGATCGCCGCCAGCCGGCCGGGCGGGGCCGCCGACCAGGCGGCGACGGCGCCGCGGACGGCCCGCTCGGTCGCGGAGACGGCGCGCCCGGAACCGGAATCCGAACCGGAACCGGATCCGGAACCCGGCGCGCACCCCGCGAGCGGCACGCACAGCAGCACCGACAACGCCAGCGCCCGTACGCGCGGACGGCGCAGGGCGGGGCTGAGGAGACGAACGAGGCCCGGGAGCATCAGCCGATCGTACGCAGAACGCCTCCGGCCCCTGCCGGCCCAGGCCGTCTCTTCCGGATCTTGCCTGACCCGCGCCGCCCGGCACCGCACCTCGCCACGTTGTCGAGGCACCCGAGGACGCCCAGCAATCGGGAGCCTCTCCGCGTTGCCATCCACGACACCGGACGACGCGGGCTCAACCGGCAAGATCCGGAAGAGTCGGCCTAGGGCCGCGTCACCGAGGACACCGGCATCATCCCGACCGGGTCGTAGCGCACCCGCGCCCCCGGGTACGGGGCGTGCACCACCTGGCCGTTGCCCACGTACATGCCGACGTGGCTGGCGTCCGAGCGGTACGTCACCAGGTCGCCCGGGCGGGCCTCCGAGAGCGGGACCTGCCGTCCGGCGTGGCGCTGCGCCTGCGAGGTCCTCGGCAGCGCGACGCCCGCCTGCCGGTAGGACCACACCATCAGCCCGGAGCAGTCGAATCCGGTGGGCCCGGTGGAACCCCAGACGTAGGGCCGGCCGACGGCGGAGCGGGCGGCCATCACGGCGGTCGCGGCGCGGCCGGAGGAGGCCCCGAGGGAGGACGGGCCGGAGAGGTCGGGCAGGCCGTCGGGGCGGCTGCCGGAGCGCGAGGCGCGCTCGAAGTCGGCGCGCTCCTGGGTGGGCATCGCGTTCAGCAGCCGCCGGGCCGCGGCGAGTTTGGCGGTGACGGCGCGCTTCTCCTTCGCCACGTCGGCGCGCAGGGCGTCGAGCGCGACGAGTTTGCGGGAGGCTTCCTCGCGTTCCTGGCCGAGCCGGCGCTGCTCGGAGCGCAGTTCGTCGAGCTGCCGGGCCTGACGGCCGGTCAGCCGGTCGAGGGCGGCGGCCTTGGCGAGGTAGTCGTCGGGGTCGTCGGAGAGCATCAGCTCCACGGCCGGGTCGATGCCGCCCGCCCGGTACTGGGCTCCGGCGTAGGTGCCGAGCACCCCGCGCATGGTGTTGATGCGGTCCTGGCCGCGGGCCACCGCGTCCTGGATCCGGCCGACTTCGGTGCGGAGCCTGTCGGCCTTCTCGCCCGCCTGGTTGAAGCGTTCGGTGGCCTGCTCGGCCTCCTCGAAGAGCCGGTCGACCTGCGCGCGGGTGCTGCCGGAGGGCTCGTGCGGGAGTCCTGGGGCCGCGCTCGCGGGTGCGCCCGTCATGGCGACCGCGGCTCCTGCCGCGGCGGCGGTGAGGACGGTGACCTTCGTGTTCCGGTCGAGGGCGCTGTGCCCGGGCCGGCGATGGGACGCCACGTGAAACCGCTCCCTTCCGCTGCGCGGGACCGGGTCCGCCCCCCGTGGACGGACGTGTGCCGGGTTCCGCGGTGGCAGACAGTAGCGGCGGTGCGGGGCGCCGGCCAACGACCTCCGGCGGGCACACACAGTGACGCCCCGCCGGAGACGCAGGTCACCGGCGGGGCGTGTGGTCAGATCGGGGCCTCGTAATTCGCCCGGATGGGCGGTGTACGGCGCGCCCCGTCGGGTCCGGGGCGTCAGCCGCCGACGCGGACCCCGTACGCGAATCCGCTGAGGGAGCCGTACAGGACTCCGGAGCTCGGGTTGGCGGCGTGGAAGACCTTGTTGTTGCCCGCGTACAGCCCGACGTGCGAGAGGCTCGAGTAGAAGACCAGGTCGCCCGGCTGGAGTTCGCTCAGGCTGATCTTCCGGCCGTTCTTGACCTGGTCGTACGTGGTGCGGCCGATGGTGATGCCGGCCTGCTTGTACGCCCACTGGGTGAGGCCGGAGCAGTCGAACGCGTTCGGGCCGGTGCCGCCGCGGACGTAGGACGCGCCGTTCTTGGTCACGGCGGCGCGCAGCGCGTCCGCGGCCCGGCCGGAACCCGTTACGGCGCCGGCCTCTGCGGCGTCGGCGCCGGCGGCCTTCTTGGCCTCTTCCTTGAGCGCGGCGCGCTCCTGCGCGGTCAGCGAGTTCAGGAGGGCCTGGGCCTCGGCGAGCTTGTCCGACGAGATCTTCTTCTTCTCGGCCAGCTCCTTGCGGGTGGCGTCGAGGTCGGCGAGCTTGCCCGAGGCCTCCTGGCGCTGCTGCGCGAGACTGCGCTGCTTGGCCTGGATCTTCTGGACCGCTTCGACCTGCTTGCCGCTCAGCTGCTCGAGCGTGGAGGCCTTGTCCAGGTAGCTGTCGGGGTCGGCCGAGAGGAACAGCGCGAGGGACTGGTCTATGCCGCCGGTGCGGTACTGGGCGTTGGCCATCGAACCGATGCTGCCGCGCAGGGTGTTGAGGTCCGCCTGGCCGCGGGCGACCTGGTCCTGGAGCTGACCTATCTCCTTCTCCAGGGTGTCCTGACGCGTCTGGGCCCCGTTGAACTTCTCCGTGGCCTGCTCCGCCTCCTCGTAGAGGGCGTCGACCTTGGCCTTGACCTCGTCCTTGCTGGGCTTGGCCGGAGCGGCGTTGGCGGCCTGGCCGGAGAGGGCCACGGCGGCGGCCGCGGTGACGGTGAGCACGGTCACGCGAGTGCGGGTCGGCTGCTTGGGTCGACGGTGGGACGCCACGAAGGCGAGCTCCTTCTTCCTAGAGCCGCCGAAGAACGCAAGCTCGGCGACACCTTCGCTGCCACCCCGAATGAGTGAACTACCGCACGAAGGTTTGAGGTGACCCTAGTGACCCTTCTGTGATCAGTTCAAATCCTGCCGGGAAAAAACTTGCCCTCCGACCAGGTTCTTTACCTATGGAGCACGCTCTGTGCCGACGACTTGACGGTCCGTCCCCCCGATCACATGCCAATTCCGGCATCCGGGCCACCAGTTACGAAACGCGCGAAAGCCGCTTCAGCAACAAGGCGGACGTCACCGGCCGCGCCCCCGCCTTGGCCACCCCGTCGGCGACCTCGCGGTCCGTGGAGACCACGACCACCGGACGGCCCGGCGGCTCGGCGCGCACCAGCTGGCGGATCAGCTCGTCCGCCGTCACCCCGGCCTTGGAGAACAGCACCCGCACCCCGCGCGGCGGCGCGAGCAGCACCGGGGCCGCCAGCTCCGCCCCGTCGAAGACGCAGGTCATCTCGGCGCCCGTCTGCGCGGCCAGCATCGACAGCCCGCCCAGCAGCCGCAGCCGCTGCTTCTCCAGCGGCATCGTCGGGTAGCCGGTCTTGGTGACGTTGTAGCCGTCGACCACCAGATGCGCCTGGGGCAGCGCCAACAGCTGGTCCAGCAGCGCCGGATCGGTCTCCGACAACGCGCGCGCCGCGATGTCCTTCGGGGTCATCCGGCCCGGCTCCACGGCCTCCACCGTGTCGGCGGGACGCGTGGACACCGGAGGCAGCGCGAGCTCCCGGCGCAGCCCCGCGGCCGCGTCCAGGACGGTGTCCAGCAGCAGCCGCAGCCGCATGTCCTCGATGCTGCGCCCCTCGCGGGTGGCCCGGCGCGAGGTCTCCAGCGCCGTCTCCACCTCCGCGAGGCGGGACTTGAGCCGCCGGCTCTCGCTCTCGGCGGCGTTCACCTGGGCGGCCGCCTCGGCGCGGATGCCGTCGATCTCGGCGTTGACCTTGCGCAGGGCCGCGTCGCCCCGCTTGACGTCGCTGAGGGCGCTGCGCAGCTTGCGCTGAAGCGATTCCGCTTCCTTGCGCGCCGCCTCGAGTTCGGCCCGCACCTGGTCGCCGCCCGCGCGCTGCAGTTCCCGTACGTGGGCCAGCTCCTCGCGGAGCCGGTCCATCTCCCGGCGCGCCTCCTCGCCGAGCCGCTCGGCGTCGGCGCGCTGCGCCTCCTCGCCGGCGGCGGCCACGAGCTTGACCCAACCGGCCGGCCGCAGGACGTACGCGGCGGCCGCCACGTCCAGCGGGTCGGCGGCGGCGGGCGGGGCGCCCGACTCCAGCGCCCCGGCCAGGTCGGCCTGCGCCTCGCGGAGCTTCTCGGCGACCCGGCCCCGGAAGACGGGGTCGCTCTCCACGGCCGTAGCCATGGCGTTGCCCGCGAACTTCGCGCGCCGCGTCGGGGTGAACCGCGCGTACTGGCGCAGCTGCGCCGGGAGGTCCGCGACCGTCAGTCCGCCGAAGGCGTCCGAGACGAGCGCGACGACCCGGCGCCGCACGCCTTCCGGCAGCGGGCGGTCGAGCACCTCGGCGGCGTCGCCGGCCGCGTCGGCCGGCTCAGCGCCGCTTGCTGGCTCCACAATCCGTCACCCCTACCGTCATTCACCTGCGGGCGGGGCTCCCTCAGGAGTCCGCGCCCGGCCTGTCCACGAGCTCGATCTGGTCCACCGCGTTGCACCAGCGGCAGCGCACCGACTCGATGGTCTCATTGACCACCTCGCGCTCCTCGACCTTGGGCTCCCCGGCGAGGTCCAGGTGGACGTACTCCACGACCTTCGACGAACGGGTGACGTCGAAACGCGTGAGGTTGCCGCACAGGGTGCAGCGCCACCGGGTGGTGTCGGTCGGCAGGGGAACCGTCATCAGGCCGCTCTCTCCATCTATGTCGTACACGCGGTCTTCGTCTTGTACGGACGTGCCATATGGGCCCGTGCCGTATGACTGCGTGCGTAGCTCGTAACCCTACGGCCTGCCGCACCCGCGGGCGGGCCCGGCTGGGTCATGCTCGGTCGCATGATCGTAAGGTGGCAGGCCGTACGCGAGGCCGCCCGGGGACCGGTGGTCACCCACGCGCTGATCGCCGGCTGCTGTGTGGTGTTCCTGCTGAGCCCGGCGTCGGGGCTGAACCCGGTCTACGGGACGGGCGATCAGCTGCTGACCACGGGGACGGCGTACTTCCGGCGCTGGGGCGTGGTGCCCGACGAACTGTTCGCGGGCAGCGGACGGGCGCTGCTGACCCCGCTGACGGCCCTGTTCGTGCACGGCAGCTGGCTGCACCTGCTGGGCAACATGCTCTTCCTCTTCGTCTTCGGGGCGATGACGGAGCAGCGCATGGGCCGGGCCGGGTTCCTCTGTTTCTACGTCTGTACGGGTTACCTGGCCCTGGCGGCGTACGCGGCGGCCAACGCCTCCTCGGACCAGACGCTCGTCGGGGCCTCCGGGGCGATCTCCGCGGTGCTGGGGGCCTTCCTGTGCCTGTTCCCCAGGGCGCGGGTGACGAGCCTGTTCCCGTTCCTGCTCTTCCTGCCGCTGCGGTTCCCCGCGTGGATCGTCCTGATGTTCTGGTTCGCCCTGCAGTGGCTGGCGGCGCACCGGGCGGGGAGCGGGCCGGGAGTCGCCTATCTGGCCCACGTGGTGGGCTTCTCGCTGGGCTTCCTCTACGCGTGGGTGCGCTACAGGCGTGGGGCTAGAGTGAGGCGAACAGTCACCGCCGGCGAGGGAGACAGCCAACCGTGATCACCGCACTCGTGCTCATCAAGACCAGCGTGGACCGGATCCCCGAGATCGCCGAGGCCATCGCCGCGCTGGAGAACGTCAGCGAGGTCTACTCCGTGACCGGCACCTACGACCTGATCGCCCTGGTCCGGGTGGCCCGCCACGAGGCCCTGGCGGACGTCATCCCCGGCCGCATCAGCAAGATCCCGGGCGTCGAGGCCACGGACACGCACGTGGCGTTCCGTACGTACTCCCAGCACGACCTGGAAGCGGCGTTCGCGATCGGCCTGGACGCGTAGCGGTCCGCCGTCCGGCGTTTCACAGCCCCGGCGGGGTCTCCCCCGGCCGGGGCGTGCGGCCCTCCTGGAGCCGGAACAGGCAGCCGCACGGGCAGTCCTCCAGATCTCAGACCGCCGGGACGCAGCGGCCCTCTTCCGTGCGGTACTGCCACTTCGCGCCGTCCGCGACGAGCTCCTTGACCGCGCGGACGAAGCGGTCGACGTGCTCGTCGGGGGTGCCGGCGCCGAAGCTGACGCGGATCGCGTTCAGGGACCGCTCGCCGGGGGCGGCCTCCGGGGCTCCGCATTCGCCCTGGGCCTGCGGCTCGCTGCCCAGCAGGGTGCGGACCAGCGGGTGGGCGCAGAACAGGCCGTCGCGCACGCCGATCCCGTACTCGGCGGAGAGCGCGGCCGCGAAGTGCGAGCTGTTCCAGCCGTCCACCACGAAGGAGATGACGCCGACGCCTGGCGCGTCGTCGCCGAAGAGGGACAGGACGCGGACCGCCGGGACGTCGGCGAGGCCCTCCCGGACCTTGGCGATGAGGTGGCGCTCCCGAGCGACGAGGCTCTCGAAGCCCGCCTCCGTGAGGGCCTTGCAGGCCGAGGCGATGGAGTAGACGCCGATGACGTTCGGGGAGCCGGCCTCGTGGCGGGCCGCGGTGGTGTGCCACTCGACGTCGACGCCGCCGTCCTCGCGGCGGGCCACCTTGCGGGAGGCCCCGCCACCGGCCAGGTACGGCTCCGCCTCCTGCAGCCAGTCCGCGCGGCCGGCGAGCACGCCCGAGCCGAAGGGCGCGTAGAGCTTGTGCCCGGAGAAGGCCACCCAGTCCACGTCGAGGTCCCGTACGGAGACGGGGTGGTGCGGGGCCAGCTGGGCGGCGTCCAGGACGATGCGCGCGCCGTGGGCGTGCGCGGCGGCGGCGAGCTCCTTGACGGGCCACAGCTCGCCGGTGACGTTGGAGGCGCCGGTGACGCAGACCAGGGCCGGACCGTACGGGTCGCGGTCGGCGAGCGCGCGCTCCAGGGTGGCGACGGCCTCGTCCGGGGTGCGGGGGGCGTTGAGGTAGGTGACCCGCGCGTCGGTCCAGGGCAGGAGCGAGGCGTGGTGCTCGGTCTCGAAGACGAAGACCTGGCAGTCGGCGGGGATCACCGCGGCGAGCAGGTTCAGCGAGTCGGTGGTCGAGCGGGTGAAGATCACCTGGTCGGAGGGCCGGCAGTCGAGGAACTCGGCGACCGTGACGCGGCTCTGCTCGAACAGGTCGGTGGAGAGCTGGGAGAGGTATCCGGCGCCGCGGTGCACGCTGCCGTAGTACGGGGCGTACGCGGCCACGTCGTCCCAGACGCGCTGCAGGGCGGGGGCGCTGGCCGCGTAGTCCAGGGCGGCGTAGGTGACTTCGCCGCCGGTGACGAGCGGCACGGTGACGTCGCGGCCGAGGACCGGCAGCGGCTCGGCACAGGCGGGGTCGACGGCGGTGGTGGCGGTGGCGGCAGCGGTGGTGTTCAGGGTCGCGGACATGGCGGTATCTCCCGGCAGGCAGGGCTGAATGGCTTCGGAATGCCCGTACGCGGGTACGGCGCTGCGGCCGTCCGGGGTACGGGAGAGCCTCGGAGAGTCGGGGTGGCGTACATCGGGGTACGCGGAAGTGACCCTGTTCCGAGGGTTGAAGAAGGGGCGGACTCGCCCTATCGCATTCGCTTGCTCACGGAAAACACTCCTCGAGAGACCAGGACCCCTGGCCCATCACCCCAATAAGAGGTGTGAGGGATCCGCGCTTGCCGTAGACCTCACTGCCTACGACCTGGTCATCACCCGGGGCACCCCGCCACGGAAGGAGGGTTGCCGGACAGCAAGCCGGGGCCTAAACGCTGTCACTCGTGACCTGCTGAGCATCCTGCCACAAGATCCCGCACGCGCAAGACCCCGGTCCACATGGCGGACCGGGGTCTTGCGCGGATCTTGGCTCGATCCGGAGGGTGCCGCGGCCCGGCCGCGGCATCCGTCAGCGGTTGGTGGCCGCCACCCACCGCGCGAGCGCCGCCCGGGCCGCGCCCGAGTCGATCGACTCCGCGGCCCGGGCGATGCCCGCCGCGAGCTGCTCCTCCAGGGTGCCCGGGCCCGGGTCCAGAGCGACCAGGGCCGCCGCCGAGTTCAGCAGCACCGCGTCGCGGACCGGGCCCTGCTCGCCGGCCAGGAGACGGCGTGCGACGTCCGCGTTGAACGAGGCGTCCTCGCCGCGCAGCGCGGAGACGTCGACCAGGGAGATGCCCACGTCGCGCGGGTCGAAGGCCTGCTCGGTGACTCGGCCGTCGCGGACCCACCAGACCCGCGAGGTCGCCGTGGTGGTGAGCTCGTCGAGGCCGTCGTCGCCGCGGAAGACCAGGGCCGAGGAGCCGCGCTCCGCCAGTACGCCCGCCATGATCGGGGCGATCCGGGCGTCGGCGACACCGGTGGCCTGGGCCCGTACCTTGGCCGGATTCGTCAGCGGTCCGAGGAAGTTGAAGGTGGTCCGGATGCCCAGCTCCTTGCGGGCCGGTGCCACGTGCCGCAGCGCGGGGTGGAACTTGACCGCGAAGCAGAAGGTGATCCCGGCTTCCTCGACGACCTCGGCGACCCGCGCCGGGGTGAGGTCGAGGTTGACCCCGAGCTTCTCCAGGACGTCCGAGGAGCCGCTGGCGGAGGAGGAGGCCCGGTTGCCGTGCTTGACCACCTTGGCGCCCGTACCGGCCACCACGATCGCCGACATCGTGGAGATGTTGACGGTCTTGGCGCCGTCGCCGCCGGTGCCGACGATGTCCACCGTGCGGCCCGGCACCTCGATGAGGTTCGCGTGCTCGTACATGGCCCGTACCAGGCCGGTGATCTCCGCGACCGTCTCCCCCTTGGCCCGCAGCGCGACGGCGAAGCCGGCGATCTGGGCGTCGGTGGCCTCTCCGCGCATGATCCGGTCCATGGCCCAGGCCGTGTCGTCGGCGGCGAGGTCCCGGCCGGACAGCAGGGCGTCGAGGACACCCGGCCAGCCGCGGGCCGCCACGCTGTCGCCGCCTGCCGGGGTCACAACGTTCATGGTCCGCTCCTGATGGTCCACGCGAATGGGAAGGCCTTCAGCCTATCCAGCCCCGGAGACGGCAATGAGCCCCGTCCCGATGGGCGGACACGGAAGATCAGAAGTCCGCCACCCCGGACG
>NZ_JBSGXB010000121.1:0-20670 GCF_053609185.1 Streptomyces sp. NPDC054956
CCACGGCCCTGGCGGCCGTGGCATCCGCGACCGACCCGGCGCCGGTCCGGCCGGAGCGGGCTTCCGCCGCGGCGGGCGGCGGCGAGCCGACGCCCGGCAGCGGCGAACCGGCCGCGGGCACCGCCGATCCGGCCCCAGGCACCGCTGATCCGGCCGGCACCGCCGAGCCGGCCCCCGGCACCGCTGAGCAGGCCCCCGCCCCCGGCGAGCACGCCCCCGCCCCCGGCATCCCCGCCTATCCCGCCGCCGAGCGCGCCGTGAAGGCCGTCGCCGAGGCCGTGCGGTACGGGCAGTGGCGGCGGGCCAACGCCGTGGCCGGCCAGGTGCCCGAGTACGAGGACATCGACGAGAGCGGGGCCGCCGCGCAGCTCTCCCGCCTCCTCGCCGACGTGGGCGAGCACGAGGTGCTGACCGTGGGGGAGCCCGAGGGGCGCGAGCTCCTCGCCCGGTACGGGATCCGGGTCCTGACCACCCTCCCCGCCCCCAGCGCCGACGCCGCGGCCCGTGCCGCCGCGGTCCTCGGGTACCCCGTGGCCCTCAAGACCACCGCCCCGCACCTGCGCCACCGCGCCGACCTCGGCGGCGTCCGCCTCGACCTCACCACCGAAGCCGAGCTGCGCCGCTCCTACGAGGAGCTGACCCACGCGCTCGGCAAACCGCAAGAGCTGCTCCCCGTGGTCCAGGCGATGGTGCCGCGGGGCGTCGACACCGTCGTCCGCTCCGTCATCGACCCCGCGGCCGGCGCCGTCCTGTCCTTCGGACTCTCCGGAGTCGCCTCCGAACTGCTCGGCGACACCGCCCACCGGCTGGTTCCGGCCACCGACCGGGACGCGGCGGGTCTGATCCGGTCCATCCGCACCGCCCCGCTGCTCTTCGGCTGGCGCGGCAGCGCCCCCGTGGACACCCCCGCGCTGGAGGAGCTGCTCCTGCGCCTGTCCCGTCTCGTCGACGACCACCCCGAAGTGGTCGGGGTGGTCCTGGAGCCCGTGGTCGTCGCCACCGAGGGGCTGTCCGTGCTCAGCGCCACCGTCCGCGTCGCCCACCCGCCCGCCCGCGGCGACCTCGGCCCCCGGACCCTGCCCAGCTACTGAGGTCCGAGGCGGCCGGGGCGCCCCGGACGGGCCTTAGGATGGACCTCATGGCGAAATCCGGTACGACGACCCAGGGGCTGCGCACGGCGATCGAGCGCAGCGGCTACTACCCGGCCCTCGTGGCCGAGGCCGTGGAGGCCGCGGTGGGCGGCGAGCCGATTTCGTCGTACCTGGTCCACCAGGAGACGACCTTCGACTCCAACGAGGTGCGCCGGCACGTCACGGTGCTGGTCCTGACCGGCAACCGCTTCATCGTCAGCCACACCGACGAGCAGGCCGCCGACGCCGGGTCCCCGTCCCCGTACGCGACCACCTCCACCGAATCCGTGAAGCTGTCCGGCATCTCCTCGGTCGTGCTCAGCCGCGTCGTGGCCAACCCGGAGTCCTACACCCCGGGCACCCTGCCCCGCGAGGTCGTCCTGACCATCGGCTGGGGCGCGGTCTCGCGCATCGACCTGGAGCCCGCCGCCTGCGGCGACCCGAACTGTGACTCCGACCACGGCTACACCGGCAACTCCACCGCCGACGACCTCAGCCTGCGCGTGAGCGAGGCGGGGGACGGCCCGGAGGCGGTCCGCCAGACCCTGCTCTTCGCCCAGGCCCTGTCCGAGGCGACGGCTGCCACCTCCGCCGGCCCCGCCCGCTGATGGCGTACTCCGCGGCGCAGAACTGGCAGGACGAGCCGGAGCTGCTGGACCTCACCGCCGCCCCGGTACCGCACTACGGCTCCGGCTCGCTCGCGGACCTGCTGCCCACCCTCGTGGCCGGCCAGGGCGTACCCGGCTTCGAGGCCTCCATCGCCGAGCTGACCCCGGCCGACCGCAACTGCGTGTTCCTGGTCGACGGCATGGGCTGGGAGCAGATCAAGGCCCACCCGGACGAGGCCCCGTACCTCACCTCGCTCCTCGGCAGCTCGCGCGGCGGCACCGGCCGCCCGATCACCGCCGGCTTCCCGGCGACCACCGCCACCTCGCTGGCCTCCGTCGGCACCGGCCTGCCGCCCGCGCGGCACGGCCTGCCCGGCTACACCGTGCGCAATCCGGCCACCGGCGAACTGATGAACCAGCTCCGCTGGCACCCCTGGACCGCGCCCAAGCCCTGGCAGCCGTATCCGACGGTCTTCCAGCAGGCGGACGCCGCCGGCGTGGCCACCGCGCAGGTGTCCTCGCCCGCCTTCCAGACCACCCCGCTCACCAAGGTCGCGCTGAGCGGCGGCACCTTCCTCGGCCGGATGACCGGCGAGGAGCGCATGGACCTCGCGGCCGAGCGCCTCGCGGCCGGCGACCGCTCGCTCGTGTACACGTACTACAGCGAGCTCGACGGGGCCGGACACCGGCACGGCGTCGACTCCGACGCCTGGCGCGGCCAGCTCATGTACGTGGACCGGCTGGTCCAGCGGCTCGCCGAGCAGCTGCCGCCGCGCACCGCGCTGTACGTGACCGCCGACCACGGCATGGTGGACGTCCCCTTCGACGAGGACTCCCGCATCGACTACGACGACGACTGGGAACTGGGCGCCGGCGTGGCCCTGCTGGGCGGCGAGGGCCGGGCCCGGCACGTGTACGCCGTACCGGGCGCCGAGGCCGACGTCCTGACCGTGTGGCGCGAGGTGCTCGGCGACCGCTTCTGGATCGCGAGCCGCGAAGAGGCCCTGGAACTGGGCTGGTTCGGAGCCCCGGGGGAGTGCGACGAGCGCGTACTCGGCCGGATCGGCGACGTCGTGGCGGCCGCCCAGGCCGATGTCGCGATCACCGCCTCCCGCAACGAGCCCAACGAGTCGGCGCTCGCCGGAATGCACGGCTCCATGACCCCGGCCGAGCAGCTCGTCCCGCTGCTCGAAGTCCGCTCCTGACGCTCCCGCCCCACACGCCCCACCCCACCTCACCCACGACCATCGAAAGGTCCTGTACTCCCCATGCCCGAGCTGGTGTTCTTCTCCGGAACGATGGACTGCGGAAAGAGCACCCTGGCGCTGCAGATTTCGCACAACCGTTCGGCTCGCGGTCTGGTTGGTGTGATCTTCACGCGTCAGGACCGCGCCGGCGAGGGCAAGCTCTCCTCCCGGCTGGGACTGGTCACGGATGCGGTCGAGGTGACCGACACGATGGACGTCTACGCGTACCTTGTCGCCGAGCTTTCGGCGGGTGGCAAGGCGGACTACGTGATCGTCGACGAGGCGCAGTTCCTGACGTCGGACCAGATCGACCAACTGGCCCGGATCGTCGATGACCTGGACATGGACGTCTTCGCCTTCGGCATCACCACGGACTTCCGCACGAAGCTCTTCCCCGGCTCGCAGCGGCTGATCGAGCTGGCGGACCGCCTCGAGCAACTCCAGGTGGAGGCCCTGTGCTGGTGCGGGGCCCGCGCCACCCACAACGCCCGCACCGTCGGCGGTGTCATGGTCGTCGAGGGCGCACAGGTCGTGGTCGGAGACGTGAACCAGGCAGCCGAAGTCGGCTACGAGGTCCTCTGCCGCCGCCACCACCGCCGGCACATGACCTCCGCTTCCGCCCACGCCGGTGCCCTCTCCCCGGACGTCCTTCCCGTCCAGCAGGCCTGACCGGCTCTTGGGCCACGGCGAGGGGCCGTCCGACGAAGGCGACGACATCTCGCGAGGGTCGGCGGAGGGAGTGAGGCCGCCGGTGGTACAGCGCTGTCGCGCCTGAGCGGCTGGACGGTCGGAGAGGCAACACAGAAGTTGCGTCTTTCGTACGGTTCTGGCCCTGCGCCTCCGGCTGCAGGCGCTGCACTGTGGTGTGCGGGGCCGGGCTCCCGTGGTTTGCTCGGGGCATGTCACACGGGTTCCCACGCAGCTTTCCCGAGCGGCAGCAGGTCTCGGTCGCCGAGCGTTGGGCCGGGCGGCAGCTGACGCTCCTCGGGCATCGTGCCTGGGCGATCACGGACGGCGTCACGCTCCATGACGTGACCGCCGTGGGGCGTCCGACGTGGTCGCCGGTCGAACCCGGCATGGCCACCGGAATGCATCTGATGCGCTCGGGCTACCTGTTGCGGGAGTCGATGGGCCAGTGTGAGCTCGTCGACACCACCAACGGAACGTTCTCCCATACCGGTCTCGAGGAACGGTCGGCTTTTCCCGGGAGCGGGAGGGTGAGGTTCACCTTCCTCGCCATGAGCGAGGTCGCCTACGGCGTCCACGTCGCGGGGTGCGATCGCTGGCAGGGGTGGCGGCTGAGCGTCAACCTCGCGATCGAGCTGCGGCACCGCAGGCTGCTGGCCGCATGCCGCAGCGCCGACCGGCTGGAGCGGGCGGAACGCCTCTTTGACCTGTTCGACGCGCTGCCGCCGCGCTCGGGTGACCGCCGTCCGCTTGGCCCGGGGACCCGTTGCCGGGCGGCAACGGAGGTCGCGCACTGGCATCTGGTCACCCAGGTGAGGGAGCTCCTCAACAGCGCGGAAGCGACGTCGGCCTCAGGGCTGGACGACCTCGCGCGGGCAGTCGGCTCGTCACCTCACCACCTGAGCAGAGTCTTCCGCCGCACCACCGGACGGACGATCACCGCCTACCGCAACGAACTGCGCGTCCGCGCCGTCCTCGAGGAGCTGGCCGCAGGGGCCGACAGCCTCGCTGACCTCGCCACTCGGCACGGCTTCGCCGATCACTCACATCTCGTCAAAACGGTCCGCCGGAGCCTCGGCGCGACACCCTCGGTGCTTCGCCGTCAGCTGAGCAGCAATGTACAAGCACGCGAGGAACCCGGTCGCTGACCATGGGCAGACCGTGCGGAGCACGCTCGCGCGCCGCACCTCCCCAAGGAGGAAAGTGATGAGGACATTCAGGTCCGGGTCCAGGTCTTCGAAGTACGTGCTAGTGGCCTCGGCGCTGGCCGCGCTTGCCGCCCCTGCGGCCTTGGTCGGCGCGGCCGGCCCGGCGTCTGCGGCGGCGGACTGCGGAACTCAGGGCCACTACCTGGACGGCACCTCGGTGCGCATGACGGCCGGCGTGGCCGCGAACATGCGCTCCGGTTCCAACACGAGCTGCGCCATCAAAGGATGGGCCGACAACCAGGACCGGCTCGTCTACTACTGCTACACCATCAACCCCAACGGGTCCACCTGGACCTACGTCTGGAACGTCACCGATGCCAAACTCGGCTGGGTGAGCGACCATTTGCTGCCCGGTAACGGCTCCGGCGTGTGGTGCGGCTTCTGACCGAGAAAGCACCACGCCTCCCCTCTACGTGACAGCGAGAGAGCATCCGGCTGCCGTGATCTCGTGCTGCTTGATCGAATCGCTTGACCACGGTGTCGGGCTTGGCGGTGGTGGCCGTGATGTGGTGTTTGGCGGGGCGGGTGGCGCCCGGCGGGGGCCGTCAGCTGCGTACACGACCAGAGGTCGGACCGTGGCTGACCGTCGCATCCCTGACAGAGGCCCCGGCCAAGGTCGGAGAGGATTGCTGGCTGCCGGATGCCTCGCTGCAGTTGCGTCCGGACAGCCGTGCGTGCTGGTGGCCCGATGAGGTGGGCCCCGTGCGCCCTGGGTGGGCCAGCTGCTGCGGGCCCACCCTTCATTGCCCTTTGGGGGCGGCCGTCATGCTTGGCCGCCACGCTATGCGTGGCCGTTCAGCAGCTGTAGTACCACTTGTGTGAACGGATCGAATAGTTGCCGGCGAGGTTGCCGTACTGGCCGGGTCTGGTGCAGCCCTTGCGGTTTGTGTAGTTCGCGTCCTGGTAGTACGCGATGTGATCGGGGTATCCGCCGATGCCCATGTTGTATATGGAGCGGGGCACGGAGAAGGCCCGGCACTGGATGTTTCCGGCCTTCCAGTCGGGGTCGTCGACGGTCCACGCGCAGCGGGCGCCGGTACCGTCGGGGCCGGAGTAGAAGCAGACGTAGCCACGGTCACAGTCGTACGCCTGTGTGGCTGCCTGTGCGCTGGGACCGGTCAGGGCGCTGGCTCCGACGGTGGCCAGGGCTACGGCGAGCGTGCGGATCTTGATTGATGTCACTGCTTCCTCCTTGCGAAGTCCCCCGGTGGTCTGCGCTGTTCGGCGTAGGTGTCTTCGCGCTACGGGTAGTTGAGGTAGATGTGGTGCCAGTTGCTGGTCTGGGCGACGGGCACGTTGAACTGGAAGGTCGTGTAGTAGGTGCCGCCGCAGTTCCAGCCGGAGTACGTCTCGACGTCGATGCGGCCCTTCCACCAGTTGTTGTCGACCCAGGCCGGGTCGTTGGGAATGTTCACGCAGATGCGGGCGTATTCGCCGGACCAGATCTGGCCGTTGATGCGGATGGAGGCGGTGATGTGGCGCGGATCGTGGACGGCCAGGTGCTGGCCGTTGCTTCCGGCGTGGGCTGGGCTCGCGGTGCCGGCGAGGCCCGCGAGGGTGAGGCATAGGGCTGTCGCGAACGCGGCGGCGCGGGAACAGTGGGGCCGTTTGGGCGTTGAAGGCAGCGATGCCGGACCGGGGGGTATGGGGCGCATGTGCTCTCTCTCCTGACTACTGGAGGGCGGAGATCTCGGGGGTCGCCGCCAGGGGTGTGCATCCCATGGCGGCGGCAGGAGTGACAGTGCGGGCGGGTCATCGGACCCGGGTCTTGGCGGCCTTCTTGGAGTTGCTCAGCAGTTCGGGATGACGGTGCCGTTGTTGTCGCGTGCCTCGTCGTTGCCCCATCGCGACAGGTAGTAGGCGGAGACGAACTGGTTCTGCCAGGGGTTGCCGCTGTCGAGGTCCGTGCGGAGCCACCAGTGGTTCACATCGGAGCCTGAACTGACCTCCGGCCCCCAGATCTTGCAGAAGACGTAGTTGGTTCCGGCGTTGAGGGTGCCGGTGCGGGTGCCTCCGGGGGCCGTGTATCCGGGGCCTGCAGCGAAGGTGTCGACCCAGAACTTGGTGCTGCTGCCGCCACCGCTGCCGCAGTCGGGGATGTCTCGCCCGCTGTCGTCCTTCGCTTGGTCGTTGCCCCACTTGGACAGGTGATAGGCGGGGACGTACTGGTTCTGCCAGGGGTTGCCGCTGTCGAGGTCCGTGCGCAGCCACCAGTGGTTGTGGCCTTCGGATCCGACGAAGTCGGGGCCCCACTGGCGGCAGTACACGTAGTTGTAGCCCGCGTTGAGCCGGCCAGTGGACGTGCCGGCGGGGTAGGAGCCGGGGCTGCTGTAGCCGGGGGCCGACCCGAAGGTGGTCACCCAGGACTTGCCCCCGGCTGAGGAGCCGCCGCCGCTGCCGGTCCCGGCTACCGAGCCGTCGGTGATGTTCCTGTAGCGGAACACCCGTGTCTTGACGCCGGGCGTGGTGTCCGCGCTGGTGCTGTACTCGCTCCAGTTGTAGATCTGGTGCTTCATGGGGGCGGCGCCGAAGTCGTAGGCCCAGTAGCGGGTCTTGTTGCTGCCTTCGACCCACTTCTCGAAGAGTCGGGTGTGGTGGCCGAGCCAGGCGATGCCGTCGCCGGGGAGGAGGTTGTCCTTGGAGTCGAGTTCGACGGTGTAGGCGTTGCCGCCGCCATTCTCTCCGTACAGGCCCGTGCCGTAGCGGGATGTGTTGTGGGACTCGGTCAGATGCCAGGCCATCGAGACCATTCCCGCGCAGTCGGTGTCGTACATGATGCTGTCGCGGGGGCCCTTTTCGGCGTGCCAGGGGTCCTCGCTGTACGGGTAGCCCTTGTTCATCCAGCTTTCGGCGCGGGCGAGGACCTCGGTTCGGGAGATGCCGCCGCCTGCCGTCGAGAGCCGCAGAGTCCGTTCGGTCACCTGCTCGTTGGCGGCCTTGGGGTCGCAGGTCCACTGGATGACGTGGTCGCCGTCTCCGAACGTCCCGCCCGCGTCGTTCAGGCACTTCCACGAGCGATATCCGGCTATGCGGGCAGCCCCGTTCCCGAAGTAGCTCGTGTCGACGTAGAAATACTGATTGCCCACG
Organism: Streptomyces sp. NPDC054956; assembly: GCF_053609185.1. Lineage (NCBI taxonomy): Bacteria > Bacillati > Actinomycetota > Actinomycetes > Kitasatosporales > Streptomycetaceae > Streptomyces > Streptomyces sp. NPDC054956. The sequence goes on from NZ_JBSGXB010000121.1 coordinate 7,968, forward strand.
TTCGCGCAGGCTTCTAGGACCAGGATGGTGCCGTCGGACCGCGAGTCTCCGGGCACGCTCAGGCAGCGGTCCGCGCCGGCGACGTAGGTGTGGAGGCGGTAGAAGGGCTGCTGCCAGGCCGGGTCGTCCCCTACCTTCTCCTTCGTCCATGCCTGGTTGGTGCCGCCGTTGCAGCCCCAGAGCTGGATCTGTACTCCCGGGCTGTTGTTCGACCCCGGGACGTCCATGCACAGTGCGCGTGAGCCGCCGCTGAAGGTGAAGGTGGCCGGCGCGGCGGTCGCGGCGTCGGTCGGGGCCGCAGTCGCGACATCGCGGCCCAGGACGGGCGTCAGCAGCGCCACGAGGGCGGTGAACAGCACGGCAATCGTGAAGCGCAGGTACGCAGTGGATCGTTCGTGCAGCGGTTGCACGCTTCCTCCAGTTGGTGACAGTCGGCTTGCTGCGGTCAGTGAAGCCGCGCCGGGGCGCCGCCGGAACTGCAGCCACCCAAACCGAACACCGCAATCGAGACAATTCGGCAGTTGGGTAAGCTCCGTGCCCGCCTGTACACGTTGTTAGTCCCGAGGCGCGGTCCTGCGGGCTGACAGGGGACAGCATGGGCGTCGACTGGACGGAGGGTGCAGCGGCATGGGGGAAGAACAGCGCAGGGATCTGCGGCGGGATCCGCCGCCCGCACCCGAGGCGTCAGGGCGAGGGCGGTTCGGTGAGCTGCTGGCCCGGCTGCGGGCGCACTCGGGAGCGTCCAGGCGCGCCATCGCCCGGTACTGCCAGGGCGGCAAGCTCAGTCCGGCCATCCAGGTCAAGAGGGAGAGCAGCGACTGGGGCCGCGAGCGCGGCAACCTCTCCCCGTTCCTCGACTGCTTCATCCGCGCCTGCCTGACCTGCCGCAAGGCATGCAGCGTCTGCCCGGTGGAGGATGTGGCCGCGGGCAGTACGGGCTGCAAAGGGCTGGGGCAGGAAGAGATCACCCGCCTCGTCGAGGCATGGCAGCAGGCATGGTCCGAGCTGCCCGAAGTCGACGGGTGTGAGCTGCCGCCCACCGGTACGGCAGTCCTGGCGGGACGGCAACGTGAGAGCGCCGAGCTCAGCCACCTGCTGCTGAATGCCGAGAACCTCAGGGACGACGTGGCGCGGGCGGTGGCCGTCATCGGGACGCCCGGGGTTGGCAAGTCCACTCTCGCTGTCGACTGGGCGCACAAGCACCGCGAGTACTTTCCCGACGGGGCGTTGTACGCCGACCTGCACGGTTTCCGCCGCGCACGGCATCCGAGGCAGCCGGCCGATGTACTGCCCGACTTCCTGCGGGCCCTGGGCGTGCCCGAGGAAGAGGTCCAGGGCCTTGGGGCCGACCTGGAGGCTCTGCATTGCAGGTTCCAGGGGGAGATGGCCGGGCGCCGCATGATCGTCGTACTGGACGATGCCGCCGACGCCGCCCAGGTCACGCCCCTCCTGTGTCGTGGCAACAGCAGCTTCATCGTGACCACCAGGAGCACGCACGTGCTGGCCACAGCACATGAGCACGAGGGAGCGCAGGACACAGAAGCCGGACGCCCCGCTCTCCGTCCTCTCCCATTGGACGTCCTCACCCCCGACGCCTCGCTCGAACTGATGGCCTCCTTGATCGGCCCAGCGCGCGTACAGGAGGACCCCGAAGCGGCCCGGCGGATCGTGGACTGGTGCGCGGCTCTACCCCTGGCGCTGAGCGTCGTCGGTGTCGCTCTGGCCAGCCGGCCGACAGCTGGCCTGGCCGACGCCGCTGCTCAGCTGGAGACGAAATCCACTGAGAACGGCTCCTTCAAAAAACTTCGAGAGGTTTTCCGCTGGTCGTACGAGCATCTGCCGACAGAGCAGGCCGACCTGTTCAGGGCACTGGGCTTGCATCCGGGGCCGGAATTCGGGGCCGAGGGCGCGGCCGCGCTGCTGGGCTGCACCTTCGATGAGGCAGTTCGCCGGATAGACGCTCTGGCCGCGGCCCACCTGATCCAACCGCGTGCCGCCGCCCGGTTCTCGATGCACGAACTCCTCAAGTCCTATGCGCAGGAACGCGCCGAGGACCCCAGCGACCTGCCTCCCGCCGAACGACAGGCAGCGATACGCCGCCTCGTCGTCCAGTACGCGCGGCTGGGCGACGCCACCGACCGCGTTCTGGCCCCCGAACGACGCCGGGTTCCCCTCACGATCGACGTGATGGCGGTTGAACACGGGGGCGGAGAAGGAGTTGGTGGACAGTGGGCGGCCGGAGACCCGGCCACGACCCAGCAGGCGCTTGCCTGGTGCGACCTGGAGCGTTCCAGTCTGCTGCCCGTCGTCGAACTGGCCGTCCAGCAGACGGACGACGAGATGCTGCGGGAGATGGCCTGGCAGATTCCCGCGCTCTTCGGGGAGTACCTCTACCTCCGGCGGGACTGGAAGCTCATGTACGACCTCCACCAGGCCGCGCTCGGCGCGGCGGCATCCAGCAGCCAGGCGGCAGAGGCCTGGATCTGTACCAACCTGGGTCTCGCGGCCGTGGAGGTCCGGGAGCCCGCCAAGGCGGTCGTGTACTGCGAGAGGGCGCTGGAACTCACCCTGGGCAACGGCGACCGCATGGGGGCGGGAATCGCGGCCAACAACCTCGGTCTGTGCCATCTTGCGGAACGTGACTTCGCACGCGCCGAGGGCTGTTTTGCTGAGGCTCTGGCCCACCATGAAGCCGCTGGCAGCTCCTGGGGGACCGCGCACGCCATGTGGAATCTCGGGAGGACGAAGGCCTCGGCCGCGCAGTGGAGGGAAGCCACCGAGTGGTACGAGGAAGCCTTGGGACTTCACCGGTCCCTCGGCCACGACGCCGTCGAAGGCACGGTCCTATTTGACATGGCCATGGCGCACTCCGCCCGGGGGTACTGGGATCAGGCGGTGCACCTGTACCGCCAGGCGCTGCACATTCGGGAGGCGACCGGCGATCTGCTGGGCACGGCAGCCGTACTGGAGGAGCTCGGCACCGCCCTGAAGCACCTCGGAGACGATGTCGGGGCGCTTGCGGCATGGAGATCGTCTCTGTCCATCTTCGAGGAACTCGCACATCCCCGCGCCCGGCAGGTACGTCTGCTGGCCGGGCCCGCGTAGCGCAACAGCACCCAGTACGACGCCAGTCCACCTCGGTGGCGAGATCCGTGGCCATGGCCACTCCCCTCCGGTCGGTGGCGGCTTCGCGGAGAGTCGTGATGACCTCAAGGTGATGGTGGATACCCGAGTAAGAGGACCCTGGCGCTCCAGATCGGGCACAACCGCTCGGCCCGCGGTCTCCAGGGTGTGATCTTCACGCGTGACGACCGGGCGGGCGAGGGCAAGCTGTCCTCGCGCCTGGGCCTGGTGACGGAGGCCGTCGAGGCGGGCGAGGGCATGGACCTGTACGGGTACCTGGTCGCGCAGCTCTCCCAGGGCGGCAAGGCGGACTACGTGATCGTGGACGAGGCGCAGTTCCTGGCCCCGGAGCAGATCGACCAGCTGGCCCGGATCGTGGACGACCTCGGCCTGGACGTCTTCGCCTTCGGCATCACCACGGACTTCCGTACGAAGCTCTTCCCCGGCTCCCAGCGCCTGATCGAGCTGGCGGACCGCCTGGAGCAGCTCCAGGTGGAGGCGCTGTGCTGGTGCGGTGCCCGCGCCACCCACAACGCCCGCACGATAGACGGCGAGATGGTCGTCGAGGGCGCGCAGGTCGTCGTCGGCGATGTGAACCGCCCGGCGGGGGAGGTCGGTTACGAGGTCCTCTGCCGCCGCCACCACCGCAAGCGCGTGACCTCGGCCGCCGCCCACGCGGGTGCCCTCTCCCCGGACGTCCTCCCCGTCAACCACGGCTGAGCGTCCCAAGGGCGGCCGTACGAAATCCAGTTCGTCAGCACGGGGCGTCGCGCGACGCACGTCCGGGTGGTAGTTGCCCGTGCGGGGGCGTTCTGGCCGTTCGGGCCCGGGCGGGCGGCAAGAGTTGGGTCATGATCATGGATCCCGATGCCGACTCCGGAACCCCCGAAACTCCCGGCGAGCGGCCCGCACCGGCGCCCTCCCGCAGGCCCTCCCGCCGTACCGTCATCGCCGGAGCGGCCGCCGTCGCCGCGGCCGGCGGGCTGACGGTCGCCGTCACCTCGGCCGAGACCTCGCAGGCCGTCCCCGGCGCCGCCGTCGCCGACTGGGGTGCCTGCCTGACGATCGCCCGGGCCATCCTCGTCGTGGACGACGAGGACCGGCCGCTCGTACCGCGCTACGCCGACATCCTCCTGAAGAACGGCCTGCCCCGCTCGCGCCGCCCCGCCAAGAAGGTGCTGATCGTCGGCGCCGGGCCGGCCGGACTCACCGCCGCCCACCTCCTGCGCGAGGCCGGCCACCAGGTCACCGTCGTCGAGGCCAACGCCAACCGGGTGGGCGGCCGGATCAAGACCTTCCGTACCGGCGGCCACGAGAAGGCCGCCCCGGCCTTCGCCGACCCGAAGCAGTACGCCGAGGCCGGCGCGATGCGGATCCCCGACAGCCACCCGCTGGTCACCGGGCTGATGGACGGCCTCGGCCTCGAACGCCGCCGCTTCCACCTGGTCGACGTGGACGGGGCCGGCCGCCCCGCCTACCGGACGTGGATCCACGTCAACGGCATCCGCGTCCGCCGCGCCGACTACGCCCGCGCCCCGCAGGCGCTCAATCGTTCCTTCGGAGTGCCGCGGGCGTACGAGTCCGTCCCCGCCTCGCAGATCGTCCGCAACGCCTTCGCCCCCGTGCGCAAGGAGATCGAGGGCAAGAAGGACAAGGAACTCGTCGAGGGCTGGGCACGCGTCATCCAGCGCTACGGCCACATGTCGATGTACCGCTTCCTCACGGAGGAGGCCGAGCTCGACGAGCGGACCATCGACCTGATCGGCACCGTCGAGAACCTCACCTCCCGCCTGCACCTCGCCTTCGTGCACAGCTTCATCGGCGCCTCGCTGATCAGCCCGGACACCGCCTTCTACGAACTGCCCGGCGGCACCGCCACCTTGGCCGACGCGATGTACGAGCGCGTCAAGGACCTCGTACGGCTCGACCGCCGCGCCACCCGCATCACCCACGGCGAGGGCGAGGTCACCGTGGAAACCGTCTCCGAGGGCCGCGGCGGCAGCCCCGTACGGCGCGAGACCTTCACCGCCGACACGGCCATCATCACCGTCCCCTTCTCCGGGCTGCGCCACATCCCCATCACCCCGGCGCTCTCGTACGGCAAGCGCCGGGCGGTCACCGAACTGCACTACGACGCCGCCACCAAGGTGCTGCTCGAATTCAGCCGCCGCTGGTGGGAGTTCGACGAGGCCGACTGGAAGCGCGAACTGGAGGCCGTGCAGACCGGCCTCTACCGGAGCTACCAGCTCGCGAAGACCCCGGCGGACGGGGCCCTGCTGGGCGCCCACCCCTCCGTGCCCGACGGCCACATCTCCGACGCCCAGCGCGCCCATTACGCCGCCTGCCGCGTCGTCGCCCGCGACCAGCCCGAGGCGGCGGGCGTGATCGGCGGCGGCTCGGCCACCGACAACCCCAACCGCTTCATGTTCCAGCCCTCCTACCCCGTCGAGGGCAGCGCGGGCGGCGTCATGCTCGCCTCCTACAGCTGGTCGGACGACGCCCTGAAGTGGGACTCCCTGGACGACGAGGAGCGCTACCCGCGCGCCCTCGCCGGGGTCCAGGAGGTGTTCGGGCAGCGCATCGAGGTCTTCTACACCGGCGTCGGCCGCACCCAGTCCTGGATGCGGGACCCGTACGCCTACGGGGAGGCCTCCGTGCTCCTGCCCGGCCAGCACACCGAGCTCTTCCCCCACGTCCGCAAGGCCGAGGGCAGCCTGCACTTCGCCGGATGCCACACCTCCGTCAAGCCCGCGTGGATCGAGGGAGCCCTGGAATCCGCGGTGCGGACCGCCCTGGAGGTGCACACGGCCTAGCAGCCGGCCTAGCAGCCGGCCTAGCAGCCGGCCCGGCGGCCGGCCCGGCGGCGCCGTCGGTTCGTCAGCTCTCGGCGAGGACGATCAGCCAGTCCTCCTCGGAGAACCGGACCCGGCGCCGCTTGTCGGGGTTGATCCGCACCCCGTAGTCCGGGCCCGTGGCGCTCCGGGCGCGCAGCCGGTAGCCGACCGCGCATTCCCCGCGCCGCCGCGCCGACTCGACGGCGGTGGCGAACGAGACCTCGGAGCCGGCCCGGACGTAGTCCGCGGCCGGCTTGAGGTGGAACTCGTGGCCCTCCGCCTTGAACAGCTCCTCGAAGACCTCGGCGAGGTACGGGCTCTCCGAGATCTGGGTCATCAGCAGGCTGATCAGCCTGCCGCTCACGATGAAGTCGGTGCCGCCCCGGGCCGGCGCGAGGAGCCGGTTGCCGTCGTCGGACATCTCGGTGGTGAGCGCGAGCTCCCGCCGCGCGGTGTCCCCGATGGCCCGCAGGTGCAGCAGGGTGACCAGCGTCCTGTCGTCCGCCCGCGCCTGCGGATCCGTCGCCGGGGCGATGCAGGCGAGGGGCGCGTCCGGGTCCTCGCCGAAGTCCGGGCCCGGAGCCGCGGGCGCCGTCTCACCGATCACGATCACGCTGTCGTACGAGGGCACGTCCAGCTTGGCCAGGGTGAGCGGGTCGGTGATGTCGCCGTCGTGGAAGGAGACTTCGAGCCGGGTCCGGGCGGCCGCGACGGCCCGGGCGCCGCGCGTGCCCGCGTACGCGCCGAGTGCTACGACGTCCAGGGTGGTTCCCGGGCTCACGTACTGGTCGAGCTGCTCGATGACGAGCGGGGCGCGGCGGTTCCAGCCGAGCAGGAGGATGCGTTCGGCCCGGGCGGTCGGGGGCCCGGCCGTCACGATCGCGTCCTCCTCGACATGGGAGGCCACGTCCGCCCGCACGGCCGTGTCGTCGTCCCGGGAGATGACGATGATCCGGTCGGCCGGGCCGATCGCCGTCCCCGGATCCGGGTTGAGGGTGACGCTCCCGTCGGAGTGCAGCAGGCCGACCGCCGAGGACGTGGCGAAGGACAGCAGCGCCTCGCCGAACGGCCGCCCCACGAGACCCTCGGCGGCGGCCGGGTAGAACTCGTCGCCCGCGAAGTCCAGCAACTCCGAGTAGACGAGCGAGAGTCCGGGCTGCCGGGCCGTCTGGACGAGGAGCCGGGCGACGATGTCGTCGACGCACAGGACGTGTCCCGTGGGCCCGGCGGCCAGTCCGGCGGTCGTGTGGTTGCGGGAGTCGCGGACGGCGGCGACCACCACCACGGCCTGCCCCTCCCCGGACCCGGGGACGGACCCGGGGACGGACCCGGGGACGGACCCGGTGACGGACCCGGTGACGGACCCGGGGACCGCCGCGTCGAGGGCGAGCAGCGTCTTCACCACGTGGGCGTCACCGGCGTCCCCGGTGGGAGGCAGCACCAGCACCGCCTTCGCGGTGCCCGGACTCACCCGGCACAGCTCGGCCGGGTCCGTGGTGCTCCCGCTGCGGCAGATGATCCGGGTCCGGCCGCCGGCGCCGACGCGGGCGGAGATCTCCTCCTCCATCCACACCTTGTCCCGCGGGGCCAGTACGGCGACGGCCGAGCGACGCTGGTTCGCGTTGGCGGCCACCAGCTCCCCGATCACGGGGAAGACCTGGTCCGACCAGCCGAGGACGACGGTGTGCCGCGTCTCCAGCACGGTGGAGTGACCGAGGCGCAGCGACATGATGCGCCGGTTGATGCCCGTGGTGATCAGACTGACCAGGGTCGACACGAAGAGCAGCGCGACCAGCGCGAGCGATACGGAGGCCAGCACGTGGAGCGGGGAGCCGACCGCACCCCCGAGCTTCAGCGTCTGGCCGACGCTGACCCACACGGCGGTGAGCCGGCCGGAGAGGGTGTCCGGAGCGGCCCGGTCGGACCAGACGAGGACCGTGCTCGCCGGGACGACGACGGCGAGGCAGGCCGCGGCGAGCCAGCCGATGAGCGCGGCGGTTCCTCCCGAGACCAGGTGGTCGAAGCGGTACCGGAGGCGGAGCCGGAGTGACGCCGTGTGCTGCTGCGCCACACAAGCTCCCGTACACGAGTCGACGCGCTGACCGGGGCGGCTGCCCGCCGCCCCGGGAGTCACCTTAGGTAGATCGCTGCTCCCGGCCCCCTTCAACCCCCTTGACCTCACCCGGAGGTATGAACGGACGGGGCCTTCCCGGTCCGCCGATTCGGCCGATGGGCCCACCCCTGTTGGATAGTTGGCCTATCTTGCTTTCGTGGACCAGCTGATCACCCAAGACCCGACCCGTATAGGCCCGTACCGTCTGATCGCCCGGCTGGGTGCGGGAGGGATGGGCCTGGTCTATCTCGGCCGCTCCGAGGGCGGGCGCACCGTGGCCGTGAAGGTCGTACAGGCCGAGTACGCCGGGAACCCCGACTTCCGCAAACGGTTCGCCCGGGAGGTGGCCGCCGCGCGGCGGGTGGGCGGGAGTTGGACCGCCGCCGTCCTCGACGCGGACCCCGAGGCCGCCGTGCCCTGGGTCGCGACCCAGTACATTCCGGGGCCGGACCTGCACTCCGTGGTCGCCAAGGACTTCGGTCCGCTGCCCGAGCACTCGGTCCACACCCTCGCCAACCGCCTCTCCCTCGCCCTGCAGGCCGTGCACGAGGCGGGTCTGATCCACCGTGACCTCAAGCCGTCCAACGTCCTGGTCACCGTCGACGGCCCCCGCGTCATCGACTTCGGCATCGCCCGGGCGATGGACAGCCTCGCCGGGGACAGCCTGCTCACCAACACCGGCATGCTGATCGGTTCCCCCGGCTTCATGTCCCCGGAGCAGGTCCGCGGCCTCGAACTCACCCCCGCCAGCGACGTCTTCTGTCTGGGCGCGGTCCTCGTGTACGCCGCCACCGGGCGCCTGCTCTTCGGCGCCGCGGACACCGGCCTGAACGCCCACCTCTTCCGCGTCGCCGAGGAGGAGGCGGACCTGACCGGTGTGCCGGACGCGCTCGCCGGCCTCGTGGGCGAATGCCTGCACAAGGACCCGGCCCGGCGGCCCACCCCGCGGCAGGTGGCGGAGCGTACGGCCACGGACCCGGCCGGGGAGTGGCTGCCCGGCACCGTACTGGCGCAACTCGGGCGGCACGCGGCCCAGTTGCTGGACTTCGCCCCCGCGACGCCCGACGAAGCCCCCGCCGCGCCGTCGGACCCCCGTGTCCCGCCCGCCCGGTCCGCGCCCGGCCCGCTGCCCCCGCCGCCCGAGTACGCCCCCACGACCCCGGCGCACCACGATCCCGCGCGGGGATTCGGCCCGCCCCAGGATCCGCCCCAGGGCCCGCCGCCGGCGGCCTGGCCCGCGGTTCCGACCGCGACCCCGGCGGCGGCCGCCCTCCAGGACTCCGCGTCCCCGCACTCCAGGCGATGGCTGGGCCTGGCGGTGGCCGCCCTGGTGCAGCTGCTGGTGGGGATCGAGGCGATGGTCTTCAACTCCTCGATGTCGGCCGTCCACGCCTTCGGTCTCAGTGGCGAGGACATGGGCCTGCTCTTCACCGCCTACCTCGTCACCTTCGCCGCGCTGCTGCTGCCCGGCGGGTACCTCGCGGACCGTCTGGGACGCCGGCGGACGCTGATCATCGGCCTGGCCGGATTCTCCGCGGCCTGCGTGATCGGCGGCTCCCTCGGCGGTGACGGGCTGGTCTGGGCCCGCGGACTGCAGGGCGCCTTCGGCGCACTGCTGACACCGGCCGCGTTCGCCCTGGTGCCCGCCGGGTTCACCGACCCCAGGCAGCGCGCCAAGGCCTTCGGTCTCTACACCGCCCTCACCGGCGCCGGTTCGGCGCTCTGGCTGCTCTGCTCCGGGCTCCTGCAGGGCTTCAGCTGGCAGATGGCCATGTACGCGCCCGTCCTCCTCGCGGTGGTCCCCCTGATCTGCGTGCTCGCCCTGCCGCGCGACCGGCCGGGCCCCGACGCCGCCCGCCACGACGTCCCCGGCCTGCTGCTCGGCGCCGGCGGGCTGGGCGCCCTCACCTACGGCTTCGCAGTGGTCGGGCAGCGCGACTGGACCGACGTCGCGGCGCTGGTGGCGCTCGCGATCGGAGCGATCCTGTCCGTGGCCTTCCTCGTGCGGCGGAGCACGACGGCCGGCCCGCTCACCGCGCCGTCCGCCGTCAAGGACCGCAACCGTCTCGGCGGCCTCCTCGCCCTGCTCCTGTCGGGCGTCGGCACCGTCATCCTGTTCTCGGCCCTGAACTACTACCTGCTCTACGTCCTCGACTACGGCCAGGCCATGGCCGGTACCCTCCTGCTGCCGATGACCGCCGCGCTCGCCATCGGCGCCACCCAGGTCTCCGCCCGGCTGGCGCACCGCTGGGCCCCCGGCGTCCTGATCGCCGCGGGCCTGGTGCTCACGGCCGGCGGCCTGGTGCTCCTCACCGGCCTCGAGAACGGCGCGGACTACGTGCCCGGAGTGCTGCCCGGCACGCTCCTCACCGGTCTGGGCCTCGGCATCGCCCTGATGCCGATGTACACCGCCGTGACCGGCGGCGTGGGCGCGCGGCACGCCGGCGGGGCCTCGGCCGTCATCCTCTCCGCCCAGCAGCTGGGCGAGGCGGTCGGCGGCGTGGTGCTGGGCGTCGCCTTCGACTTCTACCTGGACATGTCGTCGGGTTCGGGCGTGAACGGAAGGCTGCTGGGCGCCTACACCGTCAGCCTGTGGGCGGCGTTCGGCGCCGTGCTCCTCGGCGCCCTGATCGCGGGCCCGATGGTCACCGGCCGGGCGGACCGGGGCGGGGTACGGCAGCCCTCCGAGCTGCTCCGGTAGGCCCGCCGCGGCCCCGGCCGCCCCGGCGGCACGACCGCCGGGGCCGGGAGGCCCGTACGGTCAGCTCCTGCTGTTGATCAGGGTGAAGACCGCACCCTCCGGGTCCGCCACCGTGGCCAGCCGGCCGCTCAGGCCCTCGCGCGGCAGGGTGACGATCCGGCCGCCGAGCCGTTCGACGCGGTCGGCGGCCTCGTCGGTGTCCTCGACCTCGAAGTACGTCATCCAGTGCGGCCCCCGGCCGTGCGGCAGGGCCCGGCCCACTCCGTGCACGGCGGCCACCGGCCGGCCCTTCAGGAACAGGGTGAGGTAGTCGAAGTCGTCGGAGGCGGTCGCGTGCGCCCGGGCCTCGTGGCCGAAGACGTGCTCGTAGAACTTGTGCACCGTCGAGGTGTCCTGGGTGACCAGCTCGTTCCACACCGGGACGCCCGCGGTACCGGCCGGCCAGGTGCCGAGGTGCGCCCCCGCCTGCCAGAGCCCGAAGATGGCGCCCAGCGGGTCCGAGCAGATCGCCACCCGCCCGGCCGCCCCGGCGTCCAGCGGGCCCACCGCGACCGTGCCGCCGCAGGAGCGGATCGATTCGGCCGTCGCGTCGGCGTCGTCCGTGGCGAGGTACGTCGTCCAGGCCACCGGCAGGTGCCGGTCCGGCGGCAGCTCGCCGATGCCGGCCACTTCCCGCCCGTCGAGCATGGCCCGGACGTACGGGCCCAGCTGCTCGGGGCCCGGCTCGTACTCCCAGCCGAACAGGTCGGAGTAGAACTCCTCGGTGCTCCCGAGGCTGTGCACCATCAGGCTCGCCCAGCACGGCGTGCCGGGCGTGCGCCGCGTTGCTTCCAATACCTCGGTCATGTCGGCCGTCTCCTCCGTGATCAAGCGTGAGGTTTCCCGGAGTGATGCTTCCACCCCGAGGGGCTCGGCGCGCCCCGACCGGCCGGGTTTCGGGGGACGCCGGGAGAGATGACCGAATCAGTGCGGCCCGTCGATGTCCGGCTTGTTACGCGGGGTCTGCGGCGGGGAGCAAAATGGCCCGCATGACTGCGAACGCCATCCCTTCCCCGGTCCTTTCGGCCGCCGATCTGAGGACCGAGCTGGCCGGTCCCAAGCCCCCGGTCCTCCTGGACATCCGCTGGCAGCTCGGCGGCCCCGACCAGCGGCCCGCGTACGAGGCGGGGCACCTTCCGGGCGCCGTCTACGTCGACCTCGACGCGGAACTGGCTGGCCCGGCGGGGTCGGGGGGACGGCACCCGCTCCCGGACCCGGAGGCGTTCGGGGCGGTGATGCGGCGGGCCGGGGTCCGCGCGGACGCTCCCGTGGTCGTGTACGACGGCGGGCTGGGATGGGCGGCGGCGCGCGCGTGGTGGCTGTTGCGCTGGACGGGTCACACGGACGTACGGGTCCTGGACGGGGGACTGGCCGCGTGGACGGCCGCGGGCGGCCCCCTGTCAGCAGAGGTCACCCGTCCGGCGGAGGGTGATTTCAAGCCAAATCCGGGCTCCGTCGGGCTCCTGGACGCGGACGGGGCGGCCGCACTGGCCCGGACGGGGGTCCTGCTGGACGCGCGGGCGGGGGAGCGGTACCGCGGCGAGGTCGAACCGATCGACCGGATCGGGGGCCACATCCCGGGGGCGGTGTCGGCGCCGACCACGGAGAACGTGGGGCCGGACGGACTGCTGCGGGCGCCCGAGGTCCTGCGGGAACGCTACGCGGCCCTGGGCGTGCACGCGGAGGGCCCGGCTCCGGTGGGCGTGTACTGCGGCTCCGGCGTCTCCGGAGCCCACGAGATCCTGGCCCTGGCCTCGGCGGGCATCCCGGCGGCCCTGTACGCGGGCAGCTGGTCCGAGTGGTCCTCGGACCCGGCCCGCGAGGTGGCCGTCGGCGAGCTCCCCGGCTAGCGGCCGGAGGCCGGCCGCGCGCCGTCACGCGAACGTGACGGGC